>JBGPAO010000532.1:0-2502 GCA_041480755.1 Bacteroidia bacterium | reverse complement strand
TGCCCCGTTAACACAGCAATACCTGTTAAAGTAGAAATCTCCGGTGATTTATATGCATTCTGGACTGACACATTTAATATTATAGTTCTACCAACAAATACCCCAGAAATCAGAAAGCCAATGACCAGGATTTATCCAAATCCCACTGATGATATTATTAATATTGAAATTAGCAACACTTATGAACAGGAAATAGAAATTGAACTTTTAACGGTTTCCGGTCAGGTAATTTACAGGAAGCAATATAAAAACAGCCAAAATCCTTTAGTAAAACAAATCGATTTATCAGGTTATGCAAAGGGAGTGTATTTTGTGAGGATCAGGCAGGAGGGTGCAGTATATAATGGGAAGATTATTGTTATGTAAAAATTCAGTGAACGGTTACTTGGACTCCGGAGTCTTAAAGTTTCAGAGATCAGTTCATGAAGAAGATAAATAATTGATCGATAAGGGATTACTATTCAGTAATTTCAATTCCATATTTTTTGATTTCTTCCAGAAAACCTCCCCTGTCATTACCTTTTTCAATAAGAATGGGTTCTATTCTGTCGTCGATCTGGCGTCTTAATCTCCATATTAAAGGAGTTATAGAGAAATAGTCTCCTTCTAAGCTGTTTACAACAATGGCAACATCGAGATCACTATCCTCTCGATTAGTATCCCTGGCATATGAACCGAAAAGGTATACTTTATCCAGATCAAAATGTTCCTTGAGTAGGGACCTGTATTTACGTATTTTTTCTATAGCTTCAGCTTTATCCATATATTTTGCTTTATCAATCATTATCAGAGGATCACTTTTCAAAAGTAAGAAAAAAACTCCTTTTAAAACCACCCCATCTTTCTCCATTTGAGACTTTTGCTGCTAAGAATGAGATAATAATTTTCGACTAATTTTTAGAAAAGATCATATTTCCAGGTACGATAAATCCGGTTTTTTGTCATTAATGGATAGGAATATTCCAATCCACACAGATTCATGATCAAATAATTCTTCAAGTACTGTCTTAAAATAAACGTTAAGCGCATGGATAAAATACAACAATCACAATACAAGGCTTTTGTCAATGAGATCAAGGAAAAGATCCACCATGTGCAATTGAAAGCCATGCAGGCGGTAAATCGTGAATTACTGAATCTTTATACAGACATTGGTAAGTCAATTGTTGAAAAGCAGGAGCAACTTGGTTGGGGAAAGTCAGTTGTTGAGAATCTTGCCCAGGATCTGCAGAAAGAGTTCCCGGGAATGCAGGGTTTATCTGCCAGGAATCTTTGGAGGATGCGTAACTTTTATCTTGAATATAAAGACAATACAAAACTGCCACCACTGGTGGCAGAAATTGGCTGGTCACATAATATTGTTATAATGGAGAAATGTAAAGATTCACTGGAACGGGAATTTTACATAAGGATGACAAAGAAATACGGATGGACGAGAGATATACTTATTCATCAAGTTGAAGGGGGATCCTATGAGAGATATCTTGTCAATCAAACCAATTTTGAGAAGGCCCTTGAAAAGAAATATAAATACCAGGCTAAAATGGCAGTAAAAGACAGTTACATCTTTGATTTTCTTGAACTGAGCAGAGAATATGATGAAAGAGAACTGGAACTGGGTCTGATAAAGAATATCCGGAACTTTTTATTGGAAATGGGTGGAGATTTTTCTTTCATAGGAAATCAATATAAGCTGGATGTCGAAGGGGAAGGATTTTTTATTGACCTGCTTTTGTATCACCGGCAGTTAAAGAGCCTGGTAGCAATTGAGCTGAAGGTTACAGAATTCAAACCCGAATATACCGGTCAGATGCAATTTTATCTGGCAGTATTAGACGATAAGGTCAGACAAAAAGGAGAGAATCCTTCGATTGGAATAATTATCTGCAAAACAAAGCAGAGAACTATTGTGGAATATGCCTTAAAAAATACTAATAGCCCTGTAGGAGTTGCAGACTATGCTTTAAGCAATACTTTGCCGAAAGATTTGAAAGGCTTACTGCCTTCGCCGGATGACATTATTAAAAGCTTGTCATATATTATAGAAGATTAATCTGGTGTCCCTGCAACCGGCATTTTATCTTGAATGAAGCATCAGACAAATTTTAGTTTCCTTTCCAGATCTCCAAGAATTCAGTTTGCCTTTTTCGCTTTTAGGTGATCGCATTTTGCTACCACCTAAAGAAACTTAAATTCTCTCCGCATTTGCCTATGTTTTTACAGGATTAATTTTCAATTCAACATAATCGAAGATTAAACATTGATTTTCTTGAAAACATTTATTCTTAATAATTATCCAAGAAAATAAAACTGATAATTATTTAACAACTTGAATCATTTGATTTTTAATATACCCAGCCTCATATTCAGTAACTTAATATACTTTTTTTTCATATCAGCAGACAGAAAACTAATATTTATTAAATCCATCCACTTAGGAATTGCAGAGGTTATTGATTCCAAAACATTATCAACAAATTTATTTTTAAGTTAACATCTCTC
>JBGPAO010000531.1:0-2513 GCA_041480755.1 Bacteroidia bacterium | reverse complement strand
TTTGATTCAGGATGTGAAATTGAAGTATTGGAACCTGCCGTTATTTTTATTCTGAACAGGAAACTGCCGGTAATTAAATTACTCATATTGCTCTCATTGAAATGGCCACCTTTGAGGTCAAGATTCATTTTATAGCCTTCTCCTGCACTTTTCTTTAAATTACCTCCTCCTAAGGATCCGGCATATAAATAGCCTTTCCTGTCAATATATAAACTGCTAATATCTGTACGGTTCAAGCCATTGTTGAATGGAATCCATGTCTGACCATTATCTGAAGAACGATAAACTCCAGCTCCTATAGTGCCCAAATATATGCAACCAGATGAATCGTTTACAAAAGACCAAACTTGACGATCCGTCAATCCACTGCTTGCATCAGTCCAGGTGGAGCCATTATTATCTGAGCGAAAAACTTTGCATCCATAATCGGGAGCATCCCAATGAATTACAGAAGCAAAAAGACTACCGTTATTATTTAGTAGCAACCTGTATACATATTGATAGATACTGTCTATCATTATGTGGTCCCATGAAATTCCTAAATCCTTTGAAATATATAAACCATGGTACGCCCCGGCAAAAATATAATTGCTGTCATTTGTTACTACATCTGATAGAAATTCAGGGTAATTAATAACCAGTGACGGGGTCCAATTTACTCCTGTATTATCGGATATCCAAATTCCACCTGGCCCGGCAGCAACAATGTATCCATCGTTCGAAAAAGCAAACCTCGGGCCATCAATGCCAATTGAAAGGCTTTCCCAATTTTCACCGTTATCCGTGGACATGAATGCTCCACCCCTGTTCGAAAAAAATATACGATCAGAAGAATCAATGTTTATTGTCCATATAACCTGATCAAGGTCGAGAGCGATTCTGGACCATGTTACACCGCCATCGGAAGATTTCTGGATTCCTCCCCCATAACTGCCAGCAAAAATATCGTTTTTACTGTTACCAGCAAGACAACTGATTGGTGTGTTATCCAGGCCTTCATTAGTTTCTTCCCAAGAAGTACCCTGATTGGAAGACCGGAAAACACCCATTCCAGAGGTACCTGTAAATATGCTATCTCCCGCATTGGCAGCAAGAGATCTGACTTCCAGATTTCCAAGACCATTATTAACTGGCACCCATGTTGAACCTTCATCATCTGACTTGTATATGCCAGATAATATGGAACCATCAAAGATATGTCCTGCATTGTCAATTGCAAGGGATACCGAAAAATCATCCAATACTTTTACCAGGGAATCCCCAAAAATCGTTGAACGAAACACACCACCACCAAGGTCAGAAAAGTTAGAAATAGATGCAAGAATGTATCCTGATTTGGTTATTACTATTGATCCTATATACAGCGATGTAAGTCCCTTGTTCATTGGTGACCAATGAGCACCATAATCTGTTGTTCGGTATATTCCTTCATCAAAGCCTGCAAAAACAACACCCTGTGGACCTGCAGTCAGGCATCGGGGATACTTAGCATCTAAATTCTCTAACCCTGAATTGATTCCTGTCCAGGATTCTCCGTTATCATCTGACCGAAATAAACCCTTGTACCCCCCCAAATAAATATGGTTCGATGAATCGATAGCAATTGCATCAATCGCCATACCAGAGAATTCCGGAGGACTGATGGATGTCCAGGTTATTCCATCATCAGTTGAAGTATATATACGACCGTCATTGTATATACCACCTGCGAACAGCTTACCATCCTTGTTTACAGCCAGGCAATAGATACTCTCACCAATACGCTCAGTCCAATGGTTTCCATTATCATTGGAAACATATAATCCTCCATAATCTGTACTTGCACAAACACATCCGTTTTTTCCGGTAATCAGATGTGAAATGACTCCTCCATAGGGGCCGTTCATCTGTTGCCAGGAATCTTCCTGGGCTTGCAACTGACAAATAGACAAGCAGACAAAGCAAAACATAGAATAAGGGATATTCCAGCTTCGATTTTTCATAGTATTTATTATTTATGCGAATTAAGGATTATAAATAAGAAAGATAAAAGTCTGTGCATTAATTTGGTTCATAAACAAAAACAGATAAACCAACAAATGATAATTGACTTTTTTATAGCATCTCTAAATTAAAGAGATATAAATTTTACATGACAATGATCTTTCCATTATATACTGTACCGGACTGTCTGACCCTCACAAAATACACTCCCTTTGCATAACCAGATAAATCGATTTGTTTTACGAAAGGATACTGGCTGTTTCTATATTCTTTCCTGTAAATTACCTGTCCGGAAACAGTTAAAAGTTCAATCTCTATTGCTTGTTCACCGATGTTGACGATTTCAATATTAATAATATCATTAGCGGGATTTGGATAAATCCTGGGCACCTGTGTACTAATGTCTTCTGTATTGATATTTGTCAGACCTATATAAAATGTATCACTCCAGAATGTATAATAATCACCGGAAATCTCTATTTTAACAGGTATTACTGCGTTGGTTGGACAATTGTCAGAAATATCAATAT
>JBGPAO010000530.1:0-2526 GCA_041480755.1 Bacteroidia bacterium | reverse complement strand
GTTCACTGATACATTCCAGGATCTTTTCGGAATGGTTCAACTGCCTGGTATTGCTGTTCAGAGATTAATGAAGGATGGTTATGGTTTCGGCGCAGAAGGTGATTGGAAGATGGCAGCGATGCTTCATGTTATGAAAGTAATGTCTATGGGTCTGCCTGGAGGGAACTCCTTTATGGAAGATTATACATATCATCTTGATCCGGCAGGCATGAGAGTGCTCGGGGCGCATATGCTTGAAATTTGCGCGTCTATTGCAGATGGCAAACCTTCATGCGAGATTCATCCGCTTTCAATAGGGGGGAAAGATGCACCGGTCAGGCTGGTATTTAATGTCCCTTCAGGACCGGCAATAAACGTAAGCGTACTTGATATGGGAAACAGGTTCCGCATACTGGCCAATGAGGTTGAAGTTGTCCGGCCTCCCAAACCATTGCCCAAACTCCCCACTGCACGTGTGCTCTGGGATCCGAAACCGGATTTGAAGACTGCTGCTGCTGCATGGATACTTGCAGGTGGATCCCATCATACCTGTTTCAGCCAGACCTTAACCTCAGAGCATATAATGGATTTTGCAGAAATGGCGGGAGTTGAATTCCTGGCAATAGATAAAGAAACATGCCTTCATGAATTCAAGAATACCATCAGGTGGAACGAGGTATATTATCATCTTGCAAAAGGGTTTTAGGTTTTGGCATTGCCGGTACTATATTGATCAGCAGCTACAGGTAAAAAAATAAAATTATGATAATCTTCAGGCTGCTGACTTAGGTCGTTTGATATATTTCCCTTGCTATCGATGATGAATTTGCTGTATCCTGCTTTTGTAAGCATATCTTGAACATCTTTTACCTGGAATCCGGAATTCGCAAGAGTTTCTTCTTTCAGTTCAATCAGTATCTTAGGGCGCATGCTGTCAAGTATCTTTTGCATTCCTTTCAGGGCAAGGAATTCTGATCCTTCTATATCGATTTTTATCAGGCTGATCCGTGATATTCCTTGTTTTTCAGCATAATTATCAAGGGAAACTGCCTCCACACTTTCGGTCGCACCTGTTTCCGAATCATGATGAAAAATACTGGACATTCCAAGATTCTGGTCTCCGGAAATATATAAATCAATTTTGGTATTTCTGTCAATAACAGCTTTTCTCTCAGGAATAATGTTGGTAAGACCGTTCATGGAAATATTTTTCATGAGTCTCAGGAAACTTTTACTGGCCGGCTCGAATGCAATTACCTTACCTGATTTTCCAACAAACCTGGAAGCAACCAGGGAATATGCTCCCACATTTGATCCGATATCTATAAATATTTCCCCTTCATAAAGTTGATTTTTAATAAACCTGATGCCCAATGGATCGAAATATCCGAGGAAATAAATATGCTGCTGGATCCACTCATCCAGATCGAGTTTTATTTTAAGATCCCTGTCATAGCTGCTTATTTGAGTGACGCCTTTGAACAGGTTAAGTGGTTTAATGATGCGAAAGATAATACCATAATATCGTTTCCTGAAGAAACAGCTGGTAAAGAGAAATCTGAATATTTTAGCGATCAGCAATCTCATAAACAAGAAATGCCTCAAATGTACTCAAATGTAATAAATGTCTCAAGTCAATGAGACTGCATTTTTATGAGCCGCAGGTGAAATAAAAATGTAAAGTCGAATTGATCCCGGCAGCGAAACTTGCCGGGATCTCGTTGCAATTAGGCTAAAATTTCCTTAAAACTATCTTTTGTAGAACTTTGAGGATAAATTTATTATCTTTCAGGAAGGTTTCTTTAAGTTTCCAATCAGATCTGAAAAAATGAAAAATAATACCCGAACGAGACAATTTTTGATTTTGGCTATTGTTGCAGTTTGCTGTGCTCTGGCCGGTTCGTGCAAGGGAAAGACCGGATCAGGAGAACTGTGTAAGAGGAAACATACAAATGAGCAAAAGTCAGCAATTGCTGATACCGGATGGAAAGATCTTTTTAACGGCAAAGATCTGACAGGGTGGCAGCACGTGGGAGATGGCTTTATGACTGTGGAAGATGGGATTATCCAGAATCATGGGGGCATGGGACTGTTATACTGGAAAGCCGGCAAACTGGGGAATTGCATTATCCATATTGAATGGAGAATGCAGAAAGAAAACAGCAATTCAGGCGTGTTCACAAGGATTCCAATTGAACCTAAAGAAGCCTGGATGCCTGTCTATTATGGTCACGAAATCCAGATAGACAACCATCCCGAAACGTCGGGTGAAGATGAATACCACTCAACAGGTATGATCTATGCCATGACAAAACCTCTTGCTATTGCGTGGAAACCGGGGCCGGAGTGGAATACATTTGATATCACACTTGACGGTCCACGGACTATTGTATTTCTCAATGGTGTAAAAGTTACTGACTATATAGAAGGGGACTCAATACCTGTACGTAAATTTGATTTTGAACCATATCCCGGTACCAGACCAGATTCTGGCTACTTCGGATTACAAAATCATGGTAATAATGATGTGGTATTTTACCGGAAGGT
>JBGPAO010000529.1:0-2530 GCA_041480755.1 Bacteroidia bacterium | reverse complement strand
TGTTGTATCATATTTCTCAATCATATTGATTGCCAGATACAGACTTTCCACAAAAGCCCCGGTGGAAATCATGATAACTGTACCGGGTCTGTTATTTTTCTCACAAAGGAAAAGCATGTTTATAAAGGCTTCATTGGATATGGAAATGAGTGAATCTATATTTCGAACATTCTCCTTTGCCCGGTCAATCATTTCCTTATTTATAGCACCTGAAACACGAATTGCACCGGCAATATCCTGAACGGTTTCCAGGTAATTGATGGTTTCTTCATTACGGCCGAAAAGCGAGGTATATGCCAGATCAGTAATATAAATGCCGAGATTCAAAGTCTGTGAGCGGGCATCGAGATAATTATCAGCATTCCCGGGTGGATTAAGAATATCACCCCTGTACGGCATGTTACTTACATCGATAATACTAAGCATTTCTGCAGGTGACGGGCAGAGATGGTAAACTTTCCTGAAATGGTCAATCCGTCCCATAACCCCGCTATCTTCTTCATCCGGTATCTTTCCTGCAGACCGGCTGGTTTTATCTGATTTACAGGATGCTGCCATGATAATGATGACGATGAATAGCATCAATATTTTACAAAAAGTTATGTATTTCATATTTATGGATTTTAAGAATGCTATTAAACGAAAACATTATTCGATTCAAACAGTTTCATGGCAGAACGTCAGCATTTTCTCCAAATATCAGCTTAATTGAGGCGCTGCTTTTATCTTTAGCCCCAAATCCGATTGCCCCGTTATGAGTCGTCATTATAAGCTGAGCCAGAGCCAGTTCAATCCCAAATCGGAGATCCATCTGGCTGCCAGGTTTGCTAAAATGCCCGGTTAGCTTCTCAAGCTGTTTTTCCGAATAATTTTTTCCTGTATCTGTTACTTCACACACTTTCAGGTTATTCTCACGATATGCCCTTATCAGAATGGTTTCAGCGGAATTGGTATGCCTGATAGCGTGGTTTATGATATTTACAAAACAACTTATAAGTAATTCAGAATCAGCTATTATGACGAGATTTCCCTGTTGCTGAAATTCGATCCGGATATCTTTTTCCCTTATCCATTCGCCGGCTTCCACAAGGCTGTTTGCAACGAGCTGTTTGAAGGATATTTCTTCCAGGTTCAGTTTACGCTCCCGGCTTTTCAGTGCAGAGATCTGTTCAGCCATTGATGAAAAATGCTCAAGACGTGACACGGATGTATCAAGGATATTAATAACCTGGATAAGTTCTTCCGACTGGATTTTATCTTTCAGCACATGAATTGTTCCCATAATCCTGTCCATTGGCGCCCGGATCTCATGACTCATAATCTTAAGTATCTCTGTCTTCAGGGTATCCAGACCTGACAGATTTTCATTTGCCCGTTCCAGTTCCATCATCATCTCCCTGTTCTTTTGTTGCAGATAGTAAATTTCTAACGAGTTATTAATGGATTTCTTTACATCCTCTGCTTTTAAAGGTTTAGTGACATATCCATGGATATGTCCCTTATTGACTGCCTCAACCACAGTCTCATAATCCGTATAGGCGGTCAGCAGAAATCTTCTGATATCGGGATATTCCCGGGTTACAATTTCAAGCAGTTCAGTACCTGTCATATCAGGCATGTGCTGGTCGGTAACAAGCACCTGGATGTTTTCCTTTTTAAGAGTATCAAGCGCCTTCATGCCCGATTCAGCCAGAAAGATGTTATAATCCTGTTCAAATGAAGCCCGGAAAAGGACCAGGTTTGCCTGCAGGTCATCAACATACAGCACATTGGGTTTGATCATTTCAAATATTTGTATATTGTTTTGATCAATATTTCTTTATTTATCGGTTTGGTTATATAATCGTTACATTCCGTTTCACGGATCTTCTGTATATCATCTATCTGTGCATAAGCCGTCTGGACAATGATTGGTACATTTTTATCCATTTTCCTGATTTCAGCCACAGCTTCAAATCCTGACATTATTGGCATCCTTAAATCCATCAGTATTAAATCAAGATTCAGGTTTTCTTTGAATTTTTCAACGGCTTCTTTTCCATTTTTTGCCCATATTAATTTTACTTTTGTTCCTTTCACTATTAATTCAATGTACTGGAAATTACTTTCAACATCTTCAGCAACCAGGAAAGTCAGAGCCCCCCAATTAACATTATCCGGTGAGATATTAATTATGTCTTCAGATTTTAATTGTGCCTCAACAGGTTGATAAGGTAAAGTAAAATAGAATTCCGAACCTTTATTAACTTCGGATTTGTACCACATTCTGCCACCCAGCAATTTCACATAAGATTTCGAGACTGGCAGGCCTAATCCGGCCCCCTCAAAAGGCTTCGTATAAGAATCACTATAAGACCGGAACCTGTCAAAAATAAGATTCAGTTTTTCTTCCGGAATACCCTTCCCGGTATCTTTGACAAAGAATTGGATGGAATGACCCGTTACTTTATCCGGTTCGTCTATAATGCTATAACCGAATTCAATGGATCCTGACTCGGTAAACTTTATTGCATTTCTTAAAAGATTGGCC
>JBGPAO010000528.1:0-2548 GCA_041480755.1 Bacteroidia bacterium | reverse complement strand
TATGTTTTATAACCTTTTCCTGCCTGGAGGAATAGGCGGAGATGGATACAAAATATTTTATCTGGGGAGGAGATTTGGTATAGAAAAAAAAAAGATTTTCTGGTCAATATTGTTCGACCGTATCAGCGGAGTAGCCGCTTTGTTCATTTTGACTATCATTTTTTCATATTTCATTAAAGTCAATATCTCCTTCCCATTTAAATACTTTATCTGGATATTAATACCATTGGCATTATTCATTTTCTACCAGGTATTAAAAGCACATTTCCCTCATTTCACTGCAATATTCCGGAACACTTTTAAGTATTCCATGCTTGTTCAGATCGCTCAGGTTTTTTGTGCATTACTGATTTTAGTTTCTATAGGAATACCCGATATGGTAATGAATTACCTGTTTGTTTTTCTCATCTCTTCCATTGTTGCCATGTTGCCGATAAGCATTGGCGGAGTGGGACTACGTGAATTGACTTTTCTGTATGGTGCGGGTATTTTAAATCTTAATACTGAAATTTCGGTTGCTCTGAGTTTGATGTTTTACCTTATATCTCTTTTTGTTTCCCTGTTCGGTATCTACCACAGTCTGAACCCTGCTAAAATTTAAATTTGACTACACTCACAATTGTCCTCTGGTATCTTAGATGGAATTCAAAATACTTATCATATTCCGGACCTTTAAAAGTTGACTCCTGAATGATATAATATGCGTCCGGATCCGAGATGTCGTCTGTCCATTTAAGCTGTTCTTTTCTCTCCCTGCTGATATAATAAAGTGCATGGTTTGACATAAGTGTTCCACGCACCAGGTGTAAATCATATCCTGATGTGGCTTTGCCTACCGCAATTGCTTCATCCCTGCACTGTGATAAAAAATTAGTCTTTTCCCGGGAAGGAATAATGAACCAGTCGAACCCGATCCTACCTATAAGTAAAATTATTACTATGATTAAAAACCTTTGATTTTTTAACCGAAACAAAAACATAAAAAACAATGCGGATGACAGTATCACAACAATCGCTTTTAATATCGCATGAGGAACATCTTTCGTAATATTCAGAATGGGATAGAAAAAAGGTATTAAAATCAAAATACCTCCCAGGAAAAGAAATATTACCTGTTGCAATCTAAAATGCAGGGTGTTTTCTTCTTTATGTATCTGATGCAGGTATACCAGAATTACAAACATCATTGGTGCATGTACAAATAAATACCTGGCAAAAGTGTTGGGTGAAAACCAATAAATGAGTATGTTAAAAATGAATAAATACAAATTAATCCGGATGAATGGATGATTAAAGATTACTTGCCGGATATCCTTTCTTATGAAATATATAACCCATAACGTCCATGGAAGAAAATGATAAATAAACCGGAAAGGGAAAGTAAAAATATATTTTACAGTATCAGCAATGCTAAAACCCAGTGCCGTTTTCTCTGAAGATTCAGTAAACAGGACCTGGAAGACGTTCCGAAGATTCCCGGGGTTCCTGACAAGGTATAATGCATAATACAAACCTATAATGCCGACAAACAGAAATATTCCTGACAGGTGTTTCCACGAAAATAATTTTTTAAATTTCTTTTCTGAAATAAATATAACCAGAAGCGACACTCCCTGATAATATATAGAAGGCAGCCCCTTCATAAGAAATGTAACGGCTGTCAAAGCATAGGAAACAAGAAATAAAATCAGCAGGTTCTTTTTTTTAAATAAATGCCATATCAGCATAATGCTCATATATACCAAAGCGGAATATGCAATGTCAATCAGTCCATAATAAGAATCATATATAAGTATTCTGCCACAGGTAATTAACATCAGCGAAACCATAATTGCATTCTTTTTCCCAAGCTCTCCTTTGACAAACTTGTAAATAATCAAACCGAACATTAACAATGAAAAGACTGATACGCATCTTAAAGTCGTATCACTGAAATTACCCGATATTTTATAGAACAAAACAACCAGCCAGTTAAATACAGGCGGTTTTCTAAAATATAACTCGCCTGCAATGGTAGGAGTGATATAATCACCGGAAAAGATCATTTCCATTGATACCAGAGCTCTGATTGATTCATCATCAATAAAAGGAAGAACTCCAATATTAATCAGCAATGCCGGAAAAAGAAGAAGGCCTATGATTACATAAAAAATCCAATCGTTTTTTTCGAATATTTCCTGTAGTGGATGCATTGCAAAAAACAGGCGTTTTAACCACATTTGGCCAGTCTAAATTCAATTAATAAATGATTAAACAACAAGCACTTAACTTTCGATATTGGTTTTATAAAAAGTGTATAATAATTCAAGTTCTTTTAACTCGGCAGACCAGATCTGCATTATAGTAGGAATTTAATAACCATGTTTAATAGTATAAAATTAAAGTAATTCCAATCTAAAATCAAATTGTGATTGATAAATAGTTCAGCCTGTATTATCCCCCAAAATATTTGGATAAAAAAGATATAGACAGATTAGCAGACTTCTTAAACAAAAACGTCAACCCTCTCGTCAACCAAATAAAAAAGCCCTTGCAGATCATTGATCTT
>JBGPAO010000527.1:0-2567 GCA_041480755.1 Bacteroidia bacterium | reverse complement strand
GCTTAAGGATAATAAGAAACCAGGATCACAAGGCCTGTTTTTTTCAAAAAACTACTAATTGTGATTTTTTTTTTTGTAACTTATGATTTTAAAATGTAACTATAATAGGGCATACATTCGTAAAATATGATGATATAGATTATAATATGAATAAAAGTTGTTTACAAATACAGTTGGGTATTATAAATAATAGTAGTATGAAATTCATTAATGTAATTGTATTAATAGTATTATGCAGTTTAAATTCCTTAAATGCACAGGATACTATTCAAAATATTAAAATCCAACCAAAATGTATTTATGCAACATGGATTTCTTTGAATAATGAACCATTCAAGATTAATGGCGTTTTATACGAAATTAAGGATTCTTCTATTTTAGTTTCGAGTACCATATTTTTTAAGGATTATTCAAAAGGTAGAATGGTAAATCTTCATATTAATAATATAGAGACAATAAAAATCAGAAGAATTGACAGAGCAGGAAAAGGAGTTTTGATTGGGGCAATTACAGGCTTTGCTGTCGGTGGTTCGATAGGAATTATATCAGGAGATGACCCCCCAACTCAACATCTTCTCAGATTTTCTGCTGGACAAAAAGCACTAATGTACGGGTGTCCACTTGCATTCGGTGGAGCTGTTATAGGCGGATTGATTGGATCAATCAAAATAAAAATTCCCATAAATGGAAGCGTAAATAATTATAATAGAAACAAAAACCAATTGATAGAATATTCTATAAAGAAAAAATAAAGATAAGAAAACGACACCCAACAGGCCCGCATACAAAATTGTCTTGTCACGTCTTTTGCAAGCGAAAATTGAAGCACAACTGAAGCACAACTGAAGCACAATTGAAGCACAACTGAAGCACAATTGAAGCACAATTGAAGCACAACTTAAGAAACATCGAATGACGAGCGATTTCAAAATTCCTCTGATCCTGGTTACCGGATTCCTTGGTTCAGGCAAAACAACATTTATAAAACGACTATTAGAGAAATTTTCAGATGGAAGAAAGATAGGAATCATACAGAATGAATATGCGAGTGCAAATATTGATACAGAAGAACTCAGATCCACAGGGAAGAAATTTGAAATCCTGGAAATAAATAACGGTTCGGTATTCTGCATTTGCCTTCTGGCAAATTTCATTGATTCCCTGGCATCTTTTGTTGATAAATGCCACCCGGAAATAATAATTCTGGAGGCTTCCGGCCTTTCAGATCCTATTGGCATTGCCGAACTTTTTCAGCATGAGAAATTAAACGGAAGACTATATCTTTCTCATGCCTGGTGCGTTATTGATTCAGCGAATTATATGAAAACAGGTGGAATGATGGGACGGCTTCAGCGGCAGGTGATGATATCAGACTATCTTATCATCAATAAAACAGATCTGGGGCAGGAAAATGTGGCAACTGTCAGGAAAGAGATTTCTTTCATTAATCCTGACGCCAGGATCATTGAAGCCAGATATTGTGATATTGATGTTGATTTTGCGTCCGGAATGATGATTGATGAAACAGTAGCAATGATTCGTAAAGAAAAGTATGCCAGTAATGTTCCTTCAGGACGTGCAGAAATTTCCACTGTTGTTTTAAAGACATCCCGCCCAATTTCAAAAGAAGGTCTCAAGGTATTCCTGAATGAAGTTGAGAATAAAATGATCCGCATGAAAGGATTTGTGATGCTTGATGATGGTAAAAAAGTGAAAATTCAATCCGGATTCGGTACTACCTCTGTTGAGGAAATTTCATGGTATAACGGACCTACCGAACTGATCGGCCTGGGATATGACATTGGGCCGGCCGGGTTCGGGAGAAGGTTTCATGAGATCAGGCAATTTTGTACCTTTAAAGATTGACTTCTAATTTCATTCTCTTGAGCATCTCAGGATTAATAAAATACAGGTTTTCATTAATTACAGGAGCGGTTTTTATTTGTTTTTCCTGTTTTAATCTGCCTGCACAAAAAATCCTGACCCAGAACATTATCGGAACCGTTGTTGATAAGATCACTGGTGCACCGCTTATCGGAGCTGCTGTTGTAATAATTGATTCAGATTCCCTCATTGGAACAGTGACTGATGTAAAAGGAAAATTTATTATTCGGAATATTCCTGTTGGAAGAATAGGGATCCGTTCTGAATGTCTTGGCTATCACACTCAATCGGTAACAGGATTGAGTCTGGTTTCTGCTAAAGAATTGATGATCACCATTGAACTTGAAGAGAAAGTTTTTGAGTTGGAAGTGGTTGTAAGGGCGAAGGTCCGAAAGGATCAGCCACTTAATGAAATGGCTGTTGTCAGTGCAAGGTCATTCACAGTGGAAGAAACGGAAAAATACGCTGGAAGCCTTGGGGATCCTTCAAGAATGGCCATGAATTTTGCCGGCGTTATGGGGGGTTCAGACCAGATAAATGATATCATAATCAGGGGGAATTCACCTTTAGGACTTTTATGGAGACTGGAGGGGATCAATATACCAAATCCCAACCATTTTGGTGCGATTGGTTCATCAGGCGGTCCCATCAGTATGCTTAACAATAATGTATTGAGTAATTCG
>JBGPAO010000526.1:0-2569 GCA_041480755.1 Bacteroidia bacterium | reverse complement strand
TTCCTCAGGAGTAATCACTGCATCTAATTCCCTGGCAACAGTCTGTGCCACTTCGCTCTGAACTGATAAAATATCATCCCATTTCCTATCATATTCATTAGCCCATTCATGTCCTTCTTTTCCTGTTTTAATTAACTGGACAATTAACCTTACGTTATCACCATACTTTTGAAAGCTGCCTTCAAGCAAATAATTCACACCAAGTTCCCGGCCAATCTCAGTCATCGTTTTATTGGGTTCGCGATATTGCAAAGTCGAAGTCCTGGACATAACTCGCAAATCCTCAATCTTGGAAAGGTGAAGTAAAATTGCATCCATCATACCATCTGCAAGATATTGTTTATCCGGTTCATCACTTAGAAGTTTAAAAGGAAGAACTGCAATGGATTTTTCAATTTCTTTGGTCTTCTTTTTACCCCCAATTATATTGAATACGAATAAAGCAGCAATGATAATAACACAAACCAATAAAAGTCCGGAGAGTAAGAATATCAACCTTTTCTTTGATTTATGGATGCCTTCTTTAACATCAACCGATCCTCTGCTTTCATACTTTGGTGCTTCTGGTTTTGCTTCACTAATAGTCTTAGTATCCTTGTATTTGAGATACCACTTAATAATTGTAGTAAGATTATTAAGAACTGACTTAACCTGTTCAGGATCAAATTCTTTAGGGTGGGAGCCAAAAGTAGACAGACTATTCAGGCTTTGCATCGAAGCAAAGATATGTGACGGAATCTTTTCTTCCCTGTTGAGTTTATCAATGATCCCCTGAAGAGGTTCTGTTTTACGTGGTCTTTTTAACTCACACTCGCACAGATCTGTGATTATAACTTCCAGGCATCTCCTTGCATAGACAAGCACCATATTTTCATCGCTGGCAGTGATCAGCCGTTCCAGTTCCTTTTCCAATTCGGGTGTCATGCCTTTAATGGACTCATAAAGCCGCTCAATTTCTTTTATTTCAGCTGACCAGATCTGCATTTAATTATTATTTTGACTGGCAATCGCTTTTTTTGCTTCTGCGGGATAAAAACATCTGATCTTATTCCTTTAGCATACCCTTATCCTCCAGCCAGGCCTTCAATTTCTCATAAGTTATATTGTACACATTTTCGTAAACAATCACCATTTTCTGAAACGTGGGGTCACTGCGGAGATTCTCCAGGAGTGGATTATATTTAAGCCAATATAGATAGATTTGTGAGCTAATATTTCCTTTATTATAACGTATATAAATCTTATCGTTAATTACATTTAAAAACTTAAGGGCGTTTTCCTTTTCTCCGAGGACAGCATACACCATCGCTAAAACCATCATTCCATAGTCATCATTTGGATCTAACTTCAATGTTCTTTCACATATGTCTATCTGCTTGTTAAAGTATTTTTTAGCCTCATTTAAATGTCCTGTTTTCCAAAAGGCCAAACCAATGACTTCCCAACCATATTGAGGTGAATAGTCCCTCTCGTCCCATATCTGGAGGAAATTGAGGACAATATTATATACATCTTCGTACTTGCCCAATCTTTCATAACAATCCAGAATTCCCCATAAAGCATTTAAGTTTGAAGAATCTTTTTTTAATACTTTTTCATATTGTTCCACAGCTCTTGAATCATCATGATATTCCTCTAAAATAGCAAGTGCACTGAGATAACTTAATGAATCACTATCAAGTTTTAATGCCTCTTCATAGTAATACCTTGCGATTTCCTGAAATCCAAAATTTCTGAATGTACTACCTAAGTCCCGCATCATTCCGGGACGAAGAGGACCATGTTCAAGCTGGATAGCCATGAAACAATCCTCAAAGGCACTGAATATATCAAAGGTTTTAAGAAAGTGTAAATTAGCCCTGCTCCAATAAGCCATTGAAAAATTTGGATTGATCACAATCGCTTCACTGTACTCCTTGAGAACCCTGTCATAATCTCCCGTAATATTGTAATAATTCCCTTTAATATAAAACGCTTCATCCAGCCGGTCATTATAACTGAGCGCCTTGTTTGCATAGATTATCATTGAGTCAACAAAATTTGTTTTCAGGTCAATCTGGGCAAAATATTTATCCATATATCCCCAGGCGAGTCCTGAATACGCCTGTGCATAAGTGGAATCATATTGTAAAACTTGCCGATAAAGAGTCATGGCTTTATTAAGACCATCAATGTTTCCATTGTCCAACCAGAATTTCATATGTTCATTCCTGGCCTGGAGAAAGAAATCATATGCTTTTAGGATTTTGGTAGGTGTTTTTTCAATGAGCTGTTTTTCTTCAGGTGAAATTATTGCTTTTAATTCTGACGCTATTGCCTGTGCGATTTGCCTTTTTATACTGAAAATATCTTTGACTTCTAATATTTCCTGCTCATAAGACTTTGCCCAGAGATGGCTTTCTTTGACTGTTGCCATAATTAATTGTACACTCACGCCTAATGTATTGCCATATTTCTGTCCGCTTCCTTCCACAATATAATTCACACCCAGTTCTTTTGCTATTTCAGGAATGGATTTGGTTGTATTTCTGTATTGTTCAACGGAAGTGCGGGAAATAACCCTGAGATC
>JBGPAO010000525.1:0-2572 GCA_041480755.1 Bacteroidia bacterium | reverse complement strand
CTTGCAAGGCTGGCAATGCCGTTATTTACAAATCTGAATACAAGACGCGCAGAGCTGAACGGGATGGAAAAAAATGCGCTTGATTCCATATTGCTATGGGATTTTGATATGAATCCGGCGATGACAGCCCCGGCAATCTTTGAATATTTCAGGTTAAGTTTCAAGAAGAACTTACTGGCTGACGAACTTGATGAAATTTATAACCGGCTGGCCTTCCTGACGGGAGAATATTATATTTACAAAATACTTAATTCCGGACCTGATGAATGGGTTGATAACGTACATACACCGGAAATTGAGAATCTTGATAATATAGTAATGCAGAGTTTTAAGGAATGTGTAGGGTCGCTTGTTCAAAAATACGGGAAGAACATGAAAAACTGGCAGTGGGGGAAAATTCATACAATAACATTTATTCATCCCATGGGGACAAACAAAATGCTGAATTTGTTTTTCAGATTAAACTCAGGAGAATTCAGTATCGGGGGAAGCGATCATACCATCAATTCGTTTTACAACGAAAATTCAGGATTTAACGTGGCCCATGGAGTTTCGGAAAAACACATTTTTAATACTGCAGACTGGGATGAATCCCTGACTGTTATTCCCGGCGGAGCTTCAGGTGTACCTGGCTGTGAATTTTACCTGTCTCAGGTTAAGACATTCGTTGAAGGTAAATTCTATAAGGATATTTATTCAGACGATGCCGTTAAATCATCAAAAAAATATACTCTTATCTTTAAACCTGGAAATTAGTATTTCTATAAAAAATCATTGACATGAAAATCTTCAAAACCATCCTGGTCTCTCTTCTGGTGCTGATCGTCGTTGCAATAATTGCAGGAATCATCCTGATTTCCGGCATCAAGAGAGGTGCCCTTCCGAAATATGAAGGGGAGCTTGCTGTTTCAGGCCTTACGGCCGAGGTGACTGTTTTCAGGGACGAACGGGGAATGCCTCATATTTACGCAGAAAATGAGCATGACCTCTATATGGCTACAGGTTATATAATGGCGCAGGAAAGATTGTGGTTTATGGATCTTATACGACGCATAACCACAGGACAATTATCAGAAGCTATGGGAGAATCAATGGCAGAAGCCGATAAATTCCTGAGATGTCTTGAAATGACGGCAAAATCGAAAATGGTATTAAGCAATTCGGATCCGGTGACTATTTCGTACCTGCAGGCATTTGCCGATGGTGTTAATGCATATATAAATGACGCAGGTAAAAAACTCCCACCGGAATTCAAAATATTGTCATATAAACCTGATCCATGGAAGCTCGAAGATATGGCCAATATTATAGGATATATGGGCTGGGATCTTGCCAAGAATAATCTGTCACAGGACATTTTCTATTACAGGCTGGCTCAAAAACTGGGCATCGATAAAGCAACGCAACTGATCCCGGATTGGAATTCAGTGACTTCAGTTGTGTTTCCTGATTTTAAACTGAATGATACTTTGTTGAAAGAAGCCACTTCAATGATTTCATCAATGGACAAATTGAAACCACTTGGTGTAATTTCATTTTCCGGAAGCAATAACTGGGCTGTTTCAGGTAAAAGAACAGAAACAGGTAAACCGATTTTGTCCAATGATATGCATTTGGATTTTGGTTCTCCCGGTATATGGTTCCAGATGCATCAGGTAGTACCTGGAAAAATTAATGTAACAGGAGTTGCTGTTCCTGGTCAACCTTTTATAGTTTGCGGGCATAATGAGAGTATTGCCTGGGGTATGACAAATCTAATGGTGGACGATCTTGACCTTTTTGCCGAAAAAATCAACCCTGAAAATGGGAACCAGTATTACTTCAATGGTGAATGGAAAGATATGACAGTCAAAAAGGAAATAATTAATATAAAGGGAGGAAAGAAGGATTCGGTTATTATCAGGTACACCCACAGGGGGCCGATCATATCAGGATATAGAAATATTCAGGATGCAGCTCTCAGCATGAGATGGTCGGGATATGATCTGAGCGATGAAATCAGGACTGTCTGCCTCATTAACAGAGCCTCGGGATGGGATGATTTCCGGTCAGCGATTAAAACATTCAGGTCAGTAAGTCAGAATATAGTTTATGCCGATATTGAAGGTAATATAGGATTAAATACCGGTGGAGGTATCCCAATCAGGAAAGGTAATGGATCAATTATCAGGAACGGTGAAACCGATGAATTTGACTGGAAAGGTTATGTCCCGTTTGAGCAACTTCCTTCCAGCCTCAATCCTGAAAAAGGATATGTTTCTTCTGCCAATAACAGAACAGTACCCGAAGATTATCCATATTATATAAGTTCGGCATTTGCCATGCCGTACAGGATTAACAGAATACGCCAGATGCTGGATGAGAAGGAAATTTTCAATATCGAGGATTTTAAAAGAATGATCACGGACCAGCATTCAGATTATGCTGCGCTGATGACACCGTTTATCCTGAAGCTTAACGACAGGAAAAGTGAACTTTCCGCGGCCGAAGCAGAAGCCCTGAACATTTTATCTGACTGGGATTATGATATGAATGCTGATCTTGTTGCCCCGTCAATCTTTGAATTTTTCAG
>JBGPAO010000524.1:0-2580 GCA_041480755.1 Bacteroidia bacterium | reverse complement strand
GCATTATTCGAGTAATGGGTACTGAAAATTTCCGGTGGATAATCCAGGAGTCCATCAATTACATAAATCAATAAAGGTTCTGCTTTATAAGGGATCCAATCTGCAACACTATAATCAGAGTTGCCATTCATATATCCGTACCTGATAGTATCAGACGGATTATCCAGCAAATCCAATTTTAAAGCAATTTCCATGGTTGAGTCATTCGATGCAGTTGTTACCTGATCCAGATATTCCCACGACCAGGCGGAGGAACCATTTTCACCTGAGTAAGCATATAAGGCGGAGTTTTCAGCCATGAAATCAATGCCGGTTGTCTGCCAGTCAGGGAAATTCATGCCTGTAAGGTGATTGTTATCGGCATCTATAAATAGCCGGGATTTGGGATAAAGTGCTGGACCCCTTGATAAGAAATATAAAAACCTGTTATCGTTATATATCTTAATTGAAGAGGCATGCAGGTTTTCATTTGCAAGGTATGCTGACGACAGGTTTCCCCAGTCACCATCATTGCCGTCAATTGAAATCTCTTCATAAACCGGCATATTATGCTGGTCACTGTTTGAAAAGAATTCTGTTCCGCTGTAATCAGGTACTGATGAAGAGGGATGGATAACAAGGGTATGGAACAGCCTGTTATATCCGGTAATTTCTTCCCATGTGTTTTCATTGGCAAACCTTATTGAATAGCGTGTATTATTCCTGAGGCTTAACATTGGATCAGGAAAGTTCAGGAACAGGTCATATGTGCCATTTTCAGCATCAGAAGGAATACCTCCTTCAAATTCAAGTTCAAATGCTACACCGGGAGGATTTTTACGAATATCTGTTTTCAGGGGAAGAAAAAATTCCTTTTTTGTCACTTTGTTTCGCATCACCAGTTCAACAGCTCTTGGATTATAAGGGTTAGAAAAACCTGGATTAGTGATTTGAATAGAGCCATGAAATGATCCGCCCTGCCTGCTTGAATCCTGAAGCGAAGAGGATACAAGTTGATACCTGTAGCCGAGCTTTCTCTGGATATCATCGAAACAGCCATCATTTTTCCAGTTCTGGATTGTAGTCCCGAAATAATCTATATTAATAAATGACCAGTGGTACCTGGCCATCTCAACCAGGGTCGTATCACAGTTTGATCTTGGTGCATACCATTTGCAAGTTTCTCCACCGACAGCGGTATATTTACTGTCTGACTTCAGGTAGGTCCGGTCATATGCGGTATGATACGTTCCCACATCATTCGAAGAGGAAAGAAAGCAGTCATTATGGTGGGCAATTCTGGATTTCGCATTACCAGAATAAGCTTCATTAAAAGTAATCGGTTCATCACCAAAAAAATCCATCTTGTATCCGACATACCTTAGTTGTATCTGTCGGTTGCCAGGAAGAGCATCGAGCAATGAATAGATCAGGTCTGACCTTTCTTCCAGATCTTCAGCAGTGATATTATCAGGTGATCCAGTAGAGAAATAATCAGTATAATACCATTCACCCCATGCACCGATAAATCCAGCCTGGAGCACGGCTATTACATCGGCATTTTCCTGGAGCAGGGGTTTAAGCTGTGCAATATGTTCCTGAACCTGCTCGGGTGAAGCATCGCCATAAGGAGGGGTGGAATTTTCAGTATAGGCAAACCTGAGAACGACCTTGATTCCTGATTCCCGTATAACCTGAAAATCTTCACGTATCTTATCAAGGTATGCTTTTGAAATCGGCTGAGTCACAAAATCCGGCATATAATAGATCCTGTAGATCAGTGTATACCCGTCATTATAGTAATTTTCCAGAGTACTTTTTGATAATGAACTATTGGCAGATTCCCGGGAAGTATATTTATAAAATCCTCTTTCAGGATTATTGAATATTGAATCAGAAGAATTATACTGATGATCTGTGCAATTCTGCGCTAGTGAGTTCCCGGATATTCCTATGCAAAGCACATACAGGTATGGCAGGATTTTTTTCATATATGATCTGATATTAGTAAAAAGGAAGCTGTCTTAAAAGCTGGATAAATCAATTAAGAAAGGCATTAACAGCTTATAAGACAGCCTCCTCTGTGAGTTGAATATAAATTAATTCAGAGTAACGGTATTCAATGTTTTTGGAGGATCCTGCCACATCCATGGTAATGAACCGGCAACTGTCCAGTTTACATCAGAGTTATTGACACTAACCCTGATCGTCGTTCCGAGGTCAGGCATCAGGCTTCTTGCCATCGTAAATTCGACAGTACGGGTACCTGTACCATTCACATAGCCTGAAGTTGCCGAAACTGCGTTAGGGGCGACCTCAATTGTCCATGGCCAGTCTTCAGTTGTAGCACCGAAAAGTGTGTGACTTACGGTTGTTTCCCCAAAATCTTCAACCACATATTCCATCAGGTAGTCAAGCCCGGGTGTGTCATAAGCCCCCCAGTAATCCCAACCGGTAGCACCATTATTGTCTTTATCGAAATAAACCTGAAGTATAGGACCTGTGTTGGCATTTCCCTTGACATAGAAATAAAGGAATGCCGCATCCCAGGTCATTTTGAACTCAAGCAGGGTGCCGTTTTCTGCATCCGGGTCTGAATAG
>JBGPAO010000523.1:0-2585 GCA_041480755.1 Bacteroidia bacterium | reverse complement strand
TCCCATCCAAAAAACTGGTCATTGTCAGAAACGGCTACTCGATGAAGGATTTTGATATGAATCAGTTTTTGAAAAACATAATTTACGCTCTGCCAGACTTAGAACCCTGAACCCGGAACTAGGAACCCGGAACCAGCACCCCGGAACCAGCACCCCGGAACCAGTAGTATAAAAATTAAAAACACTAAACAACTGAGATAATAATAAGATGGGGGAAATAAAATCAGGAGCGATTGGTTTTGATAATGAAAAGTACCTCGAGGAGCAGACGGCTGCCATCCTTGACTGTGTTAAACGGTTTAATTCCAAACTATACCTTGAATTTGGCGGGAAAATATTATACGATTATCATGCAGCAAGGGTGCTCCCGGGATTTGATCCGAATGTCAAGATGCGGCTTCTTCAAAAGCTTAAAGACAAGATTGATGTAATTCTGTGCATCTATGCCGGTGATATCGAAAGAAAAAAGATAAGGGCAGACTTTGGGATTACATACGATAACGATGCGCTTAAAACTATTGATGATTTCATAGACTGGGGGATTGATATTACAGCTGTGGTGATTACAAGATACCAGGATCAGCTCCCTGCCAGATCATTCAAAAACAAGCTTGAACGGAACGGCATTAAGGTTTATACCCATAAATCTACAAAAGGTTATCCCACCGATATTGATCTTATTGTCAGTGATGAAGGATATGGATCAAACCAGATGATCGAAACTACAAAGCCAATAGTAGTTGTAACCGGGCCTGGTCCGGGCAGCGGGAAGCTGGCAACCTGTCTGAATAATATGTATCATGAACACATGCACGGGAACCGGGCAGGATATGCAAAATTTGAAACTTTCCCGATCTGGGACCTGCCCCTGAATCATAAGGTTAATCTGGCCTATGAGGCGGCAACAGTTGATCTCAAAGATGTAGTATTGATTGATCATCATCATCTTGAGGCTTATAATATCAAGACAGTTAATTACAATCGTGATATTGAAGCTTTTCCTTTAATGAAGAGGATCCTGGAGAAAATTTCCGGAGAAAAATCCATTTATAAATCGCCCACCGATATGGGTGTAAACCGGGCAAGTGCAGGTATAATTAATGATAAAGTTATCCAGAGTGCCGCCCACCAGGAAATTATCAGAAGATATTTCAGATGCGCTGTGGAATATGCGATGGGGCTGGTTGATCGGGACACACTTGCCAGGGCAGAACTTATCATGGATAAGGTAAATGCCAAAGTGGAAGACCGTAAGGTTGTCAGTTACTCCCGCTCGGCTGCAAATGAGGCCAGGAAAAACGGCAAAGGAAATGAGGGTGTTTATTGCGGTGCTGCACTCGAGCTCAAAGACGGAACAATAATTTCAGGCACGAATTCACCTCTTATGCATGCCTCATCGAGCCTGATACTTAATGCAACAAAGCACCTTGCCAAATTGCCTGAAAGTATGCATCTCCTCCCTAAGAACATGATCGATTCACTAACATACCTGAAAAAAGAAATCCTGGAGGGTAAGATGATCAGTCTCGATCTTGAAGAAACTTTGATTGTACTGGGCATCAGTGCTCTTTCAAATCCTGCCGCTCAGCTGGCAGTTGAAAACCTGAAGAATCTTAAAGGCTGCGAAGTTCACCTGACACATATTCCTACTCCCGGTGATGAGGCCGGATTCCGGAAATTGCATGTTAACCTGACATGTGATCCGGAATTTTCTTCGAAAAGCTTATTTATAAAAGAATAAGCGAATATTCAGACAGTTACCGGGGAGGAGATTTTAGAAACTATACTCATACCACGTTTAATTGCTTCTTCATTCACAGGTATGAGTTTATGATACCGGGCAGGAAGGGATTTCTGCAAACCTTTGATCACATTAGTCATATCTACGATTGGCCTGATCTTCAGATAGGCTCCCAGGACAATCATATTAAAAGTCTTGGTTGTCGACATCCTGGATGATTCATCAGCCGCATCAACCCTGAAAATGTTAATATCCTTTCTGTCCGGATGTCTGGTGACCCCGTTGCCATCATATAAAAGCAGTCCGTTTTTCTTAACCTTATATTCAAACTTATCTATAGATTGCTGATTCAAAAGGATCGCAGTATCGTAATCATTTAACACAGGTGAACTGATCCTCTCATCGCTTAGTATAACAGTGACATTGGCGGTGCCTCCACGCATTTCGGGTCCGTAGGACGGGAACCAGCTTACCTCCTTATTCTGCATTATTCCGGAATAGGCCAGTATTTTACCCATTGATAAAACACCCTGCCCTCCAAATCCTGCAATGATGATTTCTTCTGTCATGACTGTTGCTTTTTTTGTGATTCCTCCTTTTTGACCATTTCACCATCGACCTTAATGTCACCAAGCGGATAGAATGGAAACATATTCTCCTCCATCCATTTATTTGCCTGAACAGGGGTCATTCTCCATCCTGAATTACAGCTGGAAACTATCTCTATAAACGATACTCCTTTATCCAATTTCTGATTTTCAAATGCTTTCCTGATAGCTTTTTTTGCTTTCCTGACAGTAATCGCGCTGTGAACTGCCTGCCTTGTTACGAAATATGTGCCTGG
>JBGPAO010000522.1:0-2586 GCA_041480755.1 Bacteroidia bacterium | reverse complement strand
GTTAAAAGTAATAATGTCCGGCATTGATTCTCCGCGCTCCCACTTTCCGACTGCCTGTGAACTGATAAATAGACGCTGAGCAAGCTGGGTTTGAGAAATATTTATTTTCTTTCGTGCTTCTGCAATTTTATTGCCAATCATCAAAGTAGTTAACATAGATATTATCTTTTAGTTTTTATTTTGTCGACGCTACAAAAATACTCGGATTCATTTCCAAATCAATTTAAATATAGAAACAAATAGTTGTATTTATGCTACTTATTGTTGTTATTCAACAACCAACAGTAGTTTGTGTCGGGATTTAAGGTTATTGCTTTTTTATGAACAGAAAACCACCTGCTACAAGCTTGCAATCATTAACAGGTGGAATATTATTTAATCACGGCTCATTGAAATAATGGAACAGAGCTTTGGCAAAAAAAGCAAGTGTATGGCAGCCGGGATGCTAGTAGAGATGGGATGACACACTTTTGCTTTGTGCATTGGGTGCCTCTTGAATGTATTTTCATGAGCGCCGGCAAAACAAAAATCTAATTCATGTTATAGTGTTCATTATGAGCAGTTAAATACGCCTTGTGCCTTACGGGTAAATAAACTTAAAAAGAAGACGTATCAGTGTAAAAATTGAGACGGCTTTTTTATTTCAATCCTTTTGGAAGTGTGAGGCTCAGAATGGTCTGACTTCTTGTGCTTCATAGATTCCTCTTTGATTTTGTCAGATTATAAATATCTGGCTTAATAGAATCTGTATGATTGCCAATATTTTATGTAACTTTAATCTTATTAAAGAACTTATGAAAAATCCTGGTTTTAAATCCTGGTACTACTATATATTTTTCGGGCTCATGTATTTTGTGCAGGGATCTGCACTTGCATACTTCACTAATTTTCAGAAACCTTATCTGAATTCACTTAGCATCGAACCTGCCAGGATCGGACTACTGACTTCCATATTACTCCTGCCATTTGTACTGAAAATACTGATCGGTATGCTGAGTGATAAAGTCAACTTCTTCGGGCTGGGTCACCGGAAACCATATATCATGACAGGCCTCTTGCTGGCTGCAGCCGTCTTTCTGACAGTCAGCAGGGTTTTACCAGACAGAAATTTTCTTCTTTTTGGTTCACTGATTGTATTAGCATCATTCAGCGTGGCTCTTTTTGATGCCTGTACTGATGGATATGCCGTTGAGATCACTCCAAAACAGAATTATGGTAAAGTTCAAAGTATTATGGTCAGCAGCAAAGCAATAGGATTTATTATTCTGTCCCTTGCCTTTGGCTACCTGGTTCAGAGAAGCAGCTATTCTATCATATTCATAATCATAGGTCTGCTGATGATGATTCCGTTTGTTTTTTCCCAGTTTGCTGAAGAAGGGAAAAAGGTAAGCCCGGAAAACCAGTTTGACTGGAAGGCTTTCCGCCTACTTATTAAGCCTGTATTTCTCTTTTTTGCCCTGTATACAATATTTTATTCTTTCGTTTCTTTTGGAGTGGATGGACTTATCACTTTTCACATGAGTCGCAGCTTCGATGCGATTAATCAGTCTATCGGACAATATGGGGCTCTCAGAGGTACCGGTGCTGTCATCGGGGCCATCATCGGCGGGTTTTCTATTAACCGGATTGGTTATAAAAGAATGGCATTCATATCCATATTTATATTATCGTCAGCTGCCATTCTGATGGGGATTACATCCAGTGTGACTATGGTTCTCAGTTTTGCTGTAATCTGGGGATTTGCCTGGGGATTGCAGGAATGCATTTTCCTTTCACTTGCAATGGCTCTGGCGGATGTACGTATTGCTGCTTCTATGTTCGCTCTTATGATGGCGCTTTCAAACCTAGGAACAGCAATTGTGGAAGGTGTGGGAACAACCCTGATTGCCCACGTAGGCTTTCAGACGGTCTTCCTTTTTCTTGCAACTTTCAACTTTATCAATCTGTTCATACTCTATTTTTTCTTCAGGATATGGAAACCAGCAATATGAAAAATTACAGCATATGCAAATAATCAACAGCAGTAAGATCTTTTTAGTAGCATCAGGTATGACAATCTTTCAGTTTTTTTCGGGTGCCGATATATATTCTCAAACCGAAATTCTTAAGTGGAAAGATGGTAAGTCATCATGCGTTTCAATAACTTTTGATGATGGTTCAAGAAACCAGTTTGAAATTGCCATGCCGGTTCTTGATAATTCAGGATTTCCAGCAACATTCTTTATTAATACAGGAAATTTTTATGGTTCAAAATATCATCCGACTTTTATAGGCCGCCCGATAATGGATATCCTTAAGGAAAGTGAAACCATTCCGGCCAATCAATCAAACCTTTTTGAAAGGACTTCCATGATCAGATATCTTCACGAAATCCAAAATGTACCTGAAATCAGAATATTTGATATGTACAGAATAGGCAATGATATTGAAAATGAACGATTTGAGGAAGTCTGCAAGACTGTTAATGAGATCTGTGATATTCTTAGAAAATCGAAAAAGGTTTTTGAAGTAAGCTCCTTAAGCAGGGAAACTGGTCAGGAAAGTACCACCTGGGAAGATTTGAAGAAATATTCAGAAAAAGGACAT
>JBGPAO010000521.1:0-2589 GCA_041480755.1 Bacteroidia bacterium | reverse complement strand
TACTCCGTGACTGTTTCGGCTTACATTTGAATCCGGATTCTTCAGATGTTCATAAGTATATCCCAGCAATGCTTCGAGTGAAAAATTGTCAGCCAGGAAAAAAGCTGCGCCAACACCTGCACCTGCATATAAAATATTATCCCTGTTTGTAGTCCTGGTTCCGTTAACATAGTACCTTGTAGCTGATGTACCCCCACCCAACTTAACTTCTCCAAACGTACGAACCGGTCCAACACTTTTATAGTAGTAACGTCCGAAAGGGCCTATAAGAAATGCTGTGGTTGTATAAGGATTGTTGCCATCATCCTTCGACCTTGATAAATAATAGTTAACATCAGCTCCAACTGCAATGCCGTTATAAACAAAATAAGCTGCTCTGGGATTGAAATCGATAGTAGTGTACTTTGTAGCTACATCTGAATCCACATACTTTTGAGATGTGAATCCCAGGTCAAGAGAAGTGGAAGCCCCGACCATTTTGCTGCCTGTGTTAAATTGCGCTCTTGCAAAGCTGCAGAAAAAGACAAGCAGGATAATGGATAGAAATATGTTTTTCATGGTTTCTCAGATTTAGATTATTATTATTTAGAAGTCTGTCGCATATATCATCATCCGAGTATAAAATTAGTCAAAAAATTTAACGATAACTAAAAAGGGAGTTTATATGGCAATTTTAACAGCCGAAGTGGCAAGTGGAAAATAAAAGAAGTCTGGATCATGGTTTTATTTTACTCATACCTCAGGCTATCTGATGGATCCAGTTCTTAATAAGATTTCGAAAATTCAGGCGAAGAATAATTAAGAACATTTCATTCTGATTACAGGGAACTAAAGATAGAATAAAATTGAAAAAGCATCATTACTTATCTCGAAGGTATAATTCCAGATTTGATTTGTAAGATTGACCAATCGGGATGAAATCATTACCAATTTTAATACGGTTTCCTTCAATGAATTCAATGCTTGCGGGAGAAATAATAAAGGACCTGTGAACCTTCAGGAACAACCCGGCAGGAAGCCTGTCCTCAATGCTTTTTAGGGTTCCATGGGTTATAATAGTTTTAGAGAAGGTATGCACTTTAATATAATCGCCCATTGCCTCAAAAAATGAAATATCTTTCCATTCTATCTGGAATAATTTCCCATCTGCTTTTACAATGAATTTGCCTGCTCCATTTTTATCCTTTGTCTCATCCAACCTGTCCCTGATTTTTTCTCTTTCCAGAGCTTTATTGACTGCCTTCATGAACCTTTCGAATGAGAATGGTTTCACAAGGTAATCAGTTGCATCCACTTCAAATCCTTCTACAGCATATTCAGGGTAAGCTGTAGTAAAAATTATCTGTGGTGGATGATCCATAGTTTTTACCATGCTCAATCCTGATAATTTGGGCATGTTGATATCCAGAAATACAATTTGAATATTATTGTTTTTTATGACTTCAATTGCTTCAAAAGCACTTTTACAGGACGCTTTTAGTTCAAGCATAGGGCAATCTGATATATACTTCACAAGAACATCACGCGCAAGGGGCTCGTCATCAACTATAATACAAGTGATTATCATGACAGAACAATTTTAAGTTTAACCTCAAAAGAGTCATCCCGATCGTTAATTGACAGAACATGAGCCTGAGGATAGAGCAATTCCAGTCTCCGCCTGGCATTCTGAAGTCCGATCCCCTGAAAATCACCTTTCTCAACTTTATCAATTTTGCCCTTATTGTTTATCACATCCAGTTGAACTTCTTTATCCATGACATTTATGTTGACCCTGGTGAAGCCACCCTCCGGATCTCCTTTAACTCCATGCTTGAAACTGTTTTCAACAAACGGCAGGAACAGAAGCGGAGCTATCTTTTGTTTACCGATCTCCCCGGTAATATTTAAAGTTATTTCAGTTTGATCTTCAGATCTTAACTTTTGGAGCTCAAAATAATTCTCAAGAAAATGCAGTTCATTTTTTAAAGAGACCTTATCTTCATTAGCCTCATATAGCATATATCTCATTAGGTCAGAGATCTTTAAAATGACTGCCGGAGTCCTGCCAGATTTATTGAGTGCAAGTGAATAAATGCTGTTCAGGCTGTTAAACAGGAAGTGTGGATTTATCTGTGAACGCAATGCCAGCAGTTCATTATTTATTTTCTCCTTTTCAGCCCGCATTAATTTGCGGTCAGCTTCCATTAACAGGAACCAGCTTTTCGATAATTTCAGCAGAGTGGTTAATCCTATATAAACAATCACGAATATAAGAATATCATCGAATTCGTAATAGGAAATGAAATAATAACCTGGCAGGATATAATCTATTAACTTGTTAAAGGTCAGCAAATTAAATTCTGCTGTGCCTGCAATAACAGCTAATAACACCAATCCATAGAATAAGTACCTGTCTTTCTTCAAAAACAACGGAATGAGAACAAGCAGATTAAGATAGACTCCTGTAACAAGACTGACATGAAAGATGGCAGTATAAATAATATCTATTTTTTCAATTTTATTTGATGTATTGAAAAAATACAAAAGGACAATAAAGGATACTGCCCAAAAAAGCAAGTGCTGCAGAATCCTTACCTGCGAAAGGTT
>JBGPAO010000520.1:0-2602 GCA_041480755.1 Bacteroidia bacterium | reverse complement strand
CATTAGCAGAACGGAACATGAAACCACCTAAAAGAAAAGGGACTTTTGAAGCCCCTTTTATGACTATTTCTTTTCCAGTTCAAGTTTTTCTATTTCTTTAAGCATTTGATCCATTTTCATCTTTTCATTCTCCAAATCCTTCTTTATATTATCCATATCAATCTCTCTTACTTCCTGTAAAGATTTTTCTATTTCTTTTCTTAGCTCTTCCTTGTCAATCTGAATGTCTTTCATTGCTTCCTGAATTTCAAACTGGATCTTTTCATGGTCAATTTCCGCCAATTCCTGTCTGGCTTTTTCAATTTCCTGTTTCAACTGTTCTGCATCAGGCAATTCAATTTTTTTCATTTCTTCGCACAAAGACTGCATTGCCATTTCCATCTCAGCACGCATTTTTTCAGTATCAATACTCTGGATTTCCTTCATCGCCTGCTCAATTTCAGGAACCTGAATATTCTCAAGTCTTTCGACCATCGCTTCAACATCAATTTCCTTCATTTTTTCCTGTACTTCATACATGCTTTTCTGTACATCCATCCTGATCTTTTCCATGTCAACCTGACTTAGCTGTTCATTTGCTTCGGATAGTTCTTCTTCGAGTCTCCTTACTTCTGCAAGAGTCTGATCTATCTCGGACTGATACTTTTTGTAGTCTTTTTCAGGTATTTTTTCCCCATTGATTGTCAGTTCGGTTGGCTCTCCCTTTTCAATTTTCATTTTCATATCCATTTCTTTTCCATTTCTGAAAAAAGTGCGCTGGACTACATTGTCCTTAATTCTTAAGGTTGTATCGGTAACATTAACGGGGAGGGGAGAAGTGACCTTTTCTGGTTCAGAAACTCTGACAGGATCTGTAATGAAACTGTTTCCTGCCATGAAAACAGGAGCCGGCTGTGTCACGTCTGAGATCAATGAATTTTCAACCGGCTGGATTGTGGAATTGGAATCCAAAGGATTTCCGGGCATTGTACTGATATTAATAAATCTGCCGCCCGTACTAAGCAGGATTATTGCGGTCGCCGATGCAAGTACCAATCCTGCAATAAGTCTGTCTTTTAAATTTGTCTTCATCTTTCCTTTTTTTAATATTCGTAATACTCTGTTTAATAAATGATATTTTCCTGAATTAAGTGCCAGCAGTGGAAATCCTTTCCCGGAAGGGATCTCATTAATACTGGCAAGCGCTTTAATATAATTAATTTGTCCGTCTGAGTACGTAAGGGCAATATCATCGCAACAATTTTCCCTTTCCTTTCTTATGTTCTTTTGAATTAACCATACGACGGGATGATAAAAGAACAGGGCTTCCATAGCAGACTGGAACATATTCACAAGCCAGTCATGCCTCCTGATATGCGCCAGTTCATGGGCCACAATAGCTTCAAGCTGTTCGACAGGAATATATGTTACAGCACTTACAGGAAGCAGGATCATAGGTTTGAAATACCCTAAAACTGACGGTACTTTGATAAGAGAAGATTCGCAGAACAACACCTTTTTGCGGACATTCATCACACGGCTTAATTTTTTGAACCGTTCCAGGATATGTTCAGGTATGCTATCAAGACAGGAACTCCTCAGTTTCTGTACAAAAAATATCCCGCCTGCCATCCGCATTGAAACAATAAAAACACCGAGTAACCATAAGCCAGTAATTAAAGGGAATTTGCCCGGCAGGGCATCAGAAATAGACCTGAATGTTGAAGTAAAGATCATTTTAAATACATCCTGACCGGTCCCTGCAGAATTTGATTCCTTATTGTCATTTAATAATGAAATTGCTGAATATTCTTCTGATGACCCGGATTGCATTTCACCATTGAAATAATATGTAAATGTCAGCACTGATAAACCGAAAATAAATACCAGGGAAAAAACAGAAAGATTGTAGCGAATGATTGCATTATGGTTGCGGAAAATGAACAGCAATAATGTCAGCAGGCTTCCGATCAAAAGCCCCTGCCACAGAGAGTGCAGGATAGTCCAGCCAAGAGAATTGATGATCCTTTCAGATAGTATGCCCTGAATAAAATTCATTCCTGTTTCTTTTCAAGGTTTTTGATTATATCCTTTATTTGCCTTAACTCTTCTGCAGATGTTTTATTGTTACCAAGTGCCTGCATAACAAGCTTGCCAGCTGATCCTCCAAAAGCATTTTTTAACAGCTTATCAACCAGCAGTGATTGGGTTTCCGACTTTTTTAATACAGGAGTATAGATATGCGTACGTTCTTTTTTACGCCTGGAGAGAATACCTTTTTCAGTCATGATCTGCATAATCTTTAGAGTGGTAGTATAACCAACACTCCGTCTTTCATTTATCCGGTCATTAACCGACCTCACAGTTGAAGGTCCATTTTCCCAGAGAACCTGAAGTATCTCAAGCTCAGAATCAGTAGGCTGCATATTTTTAAAAAATGAGGACATATACTACGAATCTTTTCGTAGACAAATATATACGAAGATTTTCGTAATAACAAATAATAATAGTTAAAAAAGGTTAAATGACTTTTCTGAAATTTCAAAGTATTTAATAATAGAAAGTGTTAACCCGACTCACTGTTTTAACATAATTTAGTGCTTATTAACCTTAATTAAATCTG
>JBGPAO010000519.1:0-2607 GCA_041480755.1 Bacteroidia bacterium | reverse complement strand
TAAGTAAAAAGTATTGATGGTTTATTGAAGAATTCCCTGAACATATCCTTCCTTTCCATCTTGATTTTATTCTGGCTTTTATCAATGAATGAGAGATCAACTGTTTTGTAATCTTTTACAAAAAAGAAAAGAACTGCGACTATAAGACCGGGGAAAGCTACAAGTCCGAAAGCATGCTTCCAACCCAGTTTTAAAGCAATTATTCCACCAAGCAGAACTCCAATCGCTGAACCAAGAGGAATGGATGCATTCCAGAGTCCCATCATTTTGGAGCGTTTTTCAATAGGATACAACCCGGAAATCACAGCGCTGCCTCCGGGGGCATATCCTGCTTCTCCAATCCCGATCAGCAACCTGGCCATAAATAGCTGAACAAAATTACCAGTTAAAGCGCAGAGAGCTGTAGCCAGGCTCCACAATGTAGCCATAATGCCGATAGTTTTGGTCCGGCTCCAGCGATCGACAAGAAGCGAGGCGGGAAATGTCAGGAGAACTATCGCCCAATAAACAGCAGATACCAGCATACCGCTCTGGGTGTGACTTATTCCCCAATCCCGTTCTATAGAAGTAAACATGGATGTAACTATCGTTCTGTCGATATAGTCAAACATGTAAAGAAGGAAAAGTAAAACGAAAACATAATTTGAATATCCCTTTGTAAAAAGATACCCGCTGCGGACTTCAGAGTTTTTCATTAATGTGCGATTTGTTTTTTCTCACCTTTAGTAAAATTAAAATTTTTTTTGCCTGCAATTAAACCTGTGAATAGGGCAAAGGCTCCAAAAATTTCTTAATAATTTTTGATACTGTGTTTGCATATTCGGGTAGGACCTTTATTCTGGACCAGTCAGGATCTGAACCAAAACTTTCCCACTTTTTAGTTCTTTCTGCCATATCCTTAAATGCCACCATATAAGTCAGACAGGGTAAATCGGGTCCTGCAATTACTTCTCCGAAGAATACAGGATTTAATGCATTGTTCCTGAATATTTCAAGTTCAGCCTGGTTAAACATTAATATTTTGCGTCTGACTGCATCTTCGTTGTATCCTTCATAAGTTCTTAGTTCATATATTCCTGAACCTCTGAAACCAGCATTCAGAGCAGGCAGGCCGTCGAATGCCACCATTAAACGTGTGCTGAACCTGTTAAACACCTTATTTTCAGGAGGAAGGCTGTTATAATTTCGGCTTGCAACCAGATAATCGCCATCTCCTGCAATCCGGAAAGGTATTTTGAAATATTCTGTAATGTCGGGATATGGGATCAACAGATAGATTTTTGCAGGTTCGAAATTGCCCAGTTCACTGAAGGCACCCACATGACTGACTCCATATTTATTCAAAGCCGGGATCAGGGCATCCTTAAGATATGTATTAAGATTTGCAGGGTTGCCTCCAAAGGCCAGCTCATATTCTCTCAGCTCAACAATTTCTTTATCACCTGCCTGATTGCGGGCACCAGGAAAAGTAAATCCGGCAGCTATAGCTGAAGTTCCAATGAGGGATGATTGCACAAATTTTCTTCTTTTCATTTTTAATAATTTTTAACAAACCGTTAAGAAACTTTAACACAAATTAAAATCAAAATAACCAATTGTTGATATAATTTTGCACATATAATTTGAATTTCGAAAGAATGAACTACAGATTGTCAAATATTCTGATCACTTTAATTTTCCCGGTATATCTGAATATTTTTACAATCAATACTGTCAGGTACAATACAGAAAGATTTGTACAGGAAAATCCACAATTATCCAGTGACGGTCAATATAACATTGATGACAAGATCTGTAATTCTTTTTATCCTGACGTTGATATTCCAGAATCCATTATATCAGGATACATCGGGATGCTTATTTATAATGAATATCCGCAGATTATATCCGAAAATCAAGAATCAATTCTTTTGTTAATGGATTTACCCCCTCCTGTATTTAATAGTTGATTTTTTGTCACTATTAATTTTTTTTACAAATAATTAAAAATCAAAACCATGTATCAACAGGAGGTAAATAATAACAGGATACCTGATATAGGGCAATATTATATTCTCAGAAACAGGAACCATCTCGGAATAAACAGGCTGTGTTTTATCAGGGATAAACTTAAGGATCAGCTCATGATTCTGGCTGAAAGCGAACAGGTGATCAGCAAAGAAGTTTACGTATTTCTCAAGGGAAATATTCTGGTTATCGAGGCTCCGCTCAAAGTTGATCTTGAAAGGCCATACAGGACCCATCTGATCGGGAAAAAAAGCCTGGATGAATTTAACAGAGAAGACGCAAGTATTAATTTCACGGAGGTCAGGCTTTCTAAAAAATATTATTATAATATTAAGTCATACGATATAATTAAATCTGGATTGTTAAGAATTTTACTAAGCTGTTGGACAGCCGGATCAGAGCAAAACTAAAAATAAATAAAGGAGGATAATAAAATGAAACCTTTTCTTAAACTTTTGGCTGCTTCAATAATAGGAAAAGTCGGGAGCCATACCGCGACTGGGGTCGGCTTCACGATGTTGGCCGCGCGTCTGTCGTACACGTTCGACTTGCACGGCCCGAGCCAGACCATGGACACCGCGTGTTCGTCGTCGCTGGTCG
>JBGPAO010000518.1:0-2621 GCA_041480755.1 Bacteroidia bacterium | reverse complement strand
TATTATTCAAATTTAAAAATTATACTTATACAGTTCAAGATTCTTTAATTTCAATATTAACATATTATCTGTTTAATCTTAACATCAATAGTTAAACCAGACAATGTGTTAATTTTTGTTGATTTTCTATTATATTTCACTCATTATCATTGAATGAAAAATGAAAATCTCTGAAGAACCGATTCGTGATTTTATTAAGGTTCTGTTCCTGAGTTACTTCTACTTATTGATTGTCAGGTCACTCGAAACATACTGGATAAACCGGAATCATTTAGTCGAAGGTCTTGCAGGATACGAACTGACAGGTTTACTGGCAGATTTTTTACTTCTAAATTCAATATTTATACTGATCTTCCTTGTACAACTTATCTCCGGAAAAGCTTTCCGGAAGTTTTTTAATGGTTTAGTCACCACCATAATCGTACTAATATGTTTATTTCACGTTCTGATCTTAAGGTATTATATCCATTCGCTTAAACCTTTGGACCAGTTTTTATTCACTTACTCATTCAAAGAAATATTTTACACAGTTACTACGTCAAATACAAGTTTTCTTCCAGTTGTATTACTGATAATCCTGTTTCTGTTAATTGCTGTCTTTTTCCCAGGATTGTTCAATAAGATCCGGATACAGGTAAAGTTATTCAAATGGTTTTGCCTGGTATTACTGATCTCTGTTCCGCTCAGTTACTATTTCATCAGAAAAAACAACAATGATAACAATGATATCAGCAGAAATGCAAAGATTAACAAATCCGTTTTCTTTTATAGTAAGAGTTATTCCTATTTATTTAAACGTCAGCATAATCTGGATATTTCTTCTGAATATATCAGGAAATTTCGCAGTGCTTTTAGCGGTAAAGAATACACTTCCGAGGAGTATCCCTTTTTACATAATCAAAAGTATAATGACGTCATAGGCAATTTTTTTGTTCGGTCAGATTCTATGCCGAACTTGGTTCTGATTATAACAGAAGGGCTTGGTGAGAGATTCCTTCATACTTTTCATGGTATCAGGTTAATGCCATTTCTGGACAGTCTGTCTGGACATAGCCTTTATTGGGACCGGTTTCTGACCACGGGAGAGCGTTCATTTGCAGTTGTTCCTTCAATTACAGGCTCGTTGCCATATGGCGAGATTGGCTTTCTCTTCCTCGACCGGCTTCCAAAGCATATCACAATAATAAGTTTGTTGAAAAGACACGGTTACCAATCGCATTTCTTTTACGGCCAGGGAGCATGGTTCCATCAAAAGGACAGGTTTTTCAGATCAAACGATATTGATCTTATTATAGATAAATCGGCGTTTTCTTCCCGATATAATAAAGTGATGGCTTTGGAAAACAAATTCTTCTGGGGTTATAATGATCTCGATCTTTTTCAGCAATCATTGGAAATCCTGGATACATTAAAATCAGGGCCAAGGATAGATTTGTATTTTACAGGATCAATGCATTCTCCTTTTCCGGTTAACAATTCAGAATATTATTATCAGAAACTTGACAGAATTGCCAACTCATCTGATTTATCCCCGATGGATCGGAAATTTATCGAAAAATATCGTTTATATCTTGCCTCAGTAATGTTCTTTGATGACGCATTGAAACATTTCATTGAAGACTATAAAAACCGGGGTGATTATCAGAATACAATTTTTATTATTACCGGCGATCATCCCATGACTGAAATACCAATTGAAAATTCAATAAAGCGTTATCATGTACCTTTAATCATATACTCTCATATGTTAAAAGGATCAAAAACAATGCATTCTACCGGAAGTCATCTTGATATTTACCCAACCATCATGGCTTTTCTAAAGGATAATTATAATCTGAAAATTCCAGCTGCAGTGATTGATTTAGGCTATTGTCTGGATACAATGGAAAGCTACAGGAACCTTCATCCCGTGGCATTAATGAATGATAACAGGGAAATAATTGATTATCTGGAAAACGGTTATTTTCTTTCACAGGGCACAAAAGCATATAAGGTTGATGCTGAATTTAATTTGATAAATAACGATAATGTTAACATTCTGGCAGAATTGCAGAATAACCTGGATGCTTTCAGAAGGATTAATTTATATTCTTGCCTGAACAACCGGCTTCTTCCCGATTCAGTGTATTTTCACGATTTGTGTTTCAGGCATATCACTTCAGTATATAAAGACACCATAAACATTTCAGAATCAGATAAGTATATGCAGATTTTCCCGGTATTAACCACAGCGGATAAAAGGCAACTATGTTATGATTTTTCATATGATGTTACAATTGACCCGGAATATCCTCCTCCTGCAGGTGTAATTCAGATCGTTAATGGTAAAGACAGTACTATATTCTGGAAATCATTCAGCCTGATTGATCCTTCAAAAAACACATATAATTATCCGGTAAAATTTCATGTTAAATTTGATATCAACCATTTACAGGATTCCTCTTTTTATATCAAATCTTATTTCTGGAACAACAGAAATGGCCGCATACAGATCAGTAATCTGGAAGCGCATCAGTATCAATTATCAGATTGTTATTGAATAAGGTGTTATATAATTAAACGAAGATATTTTGAAACCAAATGGTTGAAATTGTTAAATTAGCGACTCATGTAAAAGTAAC
>JBGPAO010000517.1:0-2628 GCA_041480755.1 Bacteroidia bacterium | reverse complement strand
GATTTAACCGGAAAGATTGCCCTGGTCACGGGAGCTACTCATGGCCTGGGAATGGCTATTGCAACAGGACTTGCTGAGGCAGGCGCCAGGATTGTCATTAATGATATATCAGCTGAAAAACTTGAAAATGCTGTCAGGGAATATTCATCAAAAGGAATAAATGTAAAAGCGTACCTGTTTGATGTAACTGATGAAAAAACTGTCATAGAGTATCTTGAAAGAATAGGGAATGAGGTAGGACCAATAGATATTCTTGTTAATAATGCAGGAATTATTAAAAGGATACCTATTCTTGAGCTATCAGTGGAAGATTGGCAGCAGGTGCTCGACATAGATCTCACGGGTCCGTTTATTATGTCGAAATATGTGGTTCAGAAATTCATGCTTCCCAGGAGATCCGGCAAGATTATAAATATGTGTTCAATGATGAGTGAACTTGGACGGTCTACAGTTGCAGCCTATGCTGCTGCAAAGGGGGGACTTAAAATGCTTACCAGGAATATGGCGACTGAATGGGCAAAATATAATATACAGGCTAACGGAATCGGGCCGGGGTACTTTGCTACAGCCCAGACTGCACCATTAAGAACTGAGGGACATCCCTTCAATGAATTTATCATCAGCCGAACCCCCGCAGGTAAATGGGGTAATCCTGATGATTTAAAAGGAGCTGCTATATTCCTCGCTTCGAAGGCTTCGGATTTCGTCAACGGCCATATATTATATGTGGATGGAGGCATCCTGGCTACAATTGGGAAGCCTGCAAATGAGGATTGATCTTAAAAAGTCAAGCGTGATTTCAGGATTCAGACCAAAAATCTTCAATTATTAAATCCAAAATAATCCCTTGCATTATAATAGCAAATGTTTTCGACCATTTTACCAAGAAGTTCTGGCTCATCAGGTAATTCACCATTTTCCACATCTTTCCCGATAATATTGCACAGTATCCTCCTGAAATATTCATGTCTGGGATATGATAAAAAGCTTCTTGAATCAGTCAGCATACCGACAAAACGACTTAGCAATCCCATATTTGAAAGGGTATTTAATTGTTTTTCGATACCATCTTTCTGATCAAGGAACCACCACCCTGAACCAAACTGCATCTTTCCCGGAATGCTTCCATCATTGAAATTATAAATCATCGACATCAAAAGTTCATTGTCCCGTGGATTCAGGTTATAAACAATTGTTTTTGTCAGCATACCTTGACTGTCAAGCCTGTCAAAAAATCTTGACATTGGCCTGGCGATCTTGAAATCACCTATTGAATCAAATCCCGTATCCGGACCGAGGTTCCTGAACATCCGGGAATTATTATTGCGAATTGCCCCAATATGAAACTGTTGGGTCCATCCCTTTGAATGATCCATCTCCCCGAGAATTATAATCATGGCTGACTTGAATTTATGTATTTCTTCGCGGTTTAAGAAATTACCGGAATGGATTCTTTTAAATATCATCGCAATTTCAGAATCCGAATATGACTCCGCATAAAAAGTCTCCAGACCATGATCAGATAGCCTGCAACCTTGCTGGTGGAAAAAATCATGCCTTTTCTGAAGTGCATCAAGGAGCGACTGGAAATTATTGATCTTTGTATCTGCCGCGATAGCCAGTTGATCAATATATTTATTGTAAGATCCTGGATTTTCAACAGCCATGGATTTATCAGGTCTCCATGCAGGAAGGATTTTTATCTCAAATCCGTCGTTAAGAATTTTACGGTGGAATTCAAGTGAATCCACCGGATCGTCAGTAGTACAAACTATCTCAACTTTCATCTTACGAAGGAGATTCCTGACACTGAATTCTGGAGAGCTGATTAAATTGCTCGTTTCTTTATAGATTTCCTCTGCTGTTTCAGGACACAAAAGTTTCTGGATTCCGAAGTATCGGTTCAGTTCCAGATGTGTCCAATGATACAGAGGATTTCTGAGAGTGTAAGGGACAGTTTCCGCCCATTTCCGGAATTTTTCAATGTCTGTGGCATCTCCTGTAATGAATTTTTCAGGAATGCCATTTGCTCTCATAGCCCGCCATTTATAATGGTCACCATTCAGCCAGATACGGGTTATATTTTTAAATATTTTGTCATCTGCTATTTCGGAAGGGGAGAGATGGCAGTGATAATCTATTATTGGCATGTTTTTGGCGTGCTCATGATATAATATTTCAGCAGTCCTGTTCTGAAGCAGAAAGTCGTTATCAAGAAATTTTTTCATGTTCCGGTTATTAAAGTGCGAAGAGGGATTTAATATGTCTGTCATATATATTTTCCGAAACATTCCTGCTGATCACATCAGAGAATTTTTTGAGGGCTTCATAATACTGATCGCCAAGCTCAGCAGCAACCTTATATCCAACATGCAGTAGCTGCCTGAAGTTCGGATTATAATCAGGATGTCCCGTTATATGCCTGAGAGTATTGATAAATTTGTCTTTACCCCATTTATCAGTAACAGACGGATCAGGCAGATCAGAATCATCAATTTCAATAACGGTAACATATGGCTTACATAATTCCTCTTTCCTGTTAAAAGCATTCCTGTAAATTAATTTTGCAATCTCAAGTCCTTCATTCCCTGCAGAAGCCAGACCTGTAATTTCCTCCAGCCAGGTAGT
>JBGPAO010000516.1:0-2629 GCA_041480755.1 Bacteroidia bacterium | reverse complement strand
GATGGAAATATCTGGTTCACTAATACTGTAAATCCTGCTTTGCAAAAATATGATGGGAAATCAATTACGATTTATGATAATAAAGAAATATGGAATTCAGCCTATGGTGAATGCATATATGAAGATAAAAAGGGTAATATCTGGGTGGGTACATGGGGTGAAGGAATAAAAATATTTGATGGAAAATCTTTTACTGATTTCCCACAATTAGAGTATGTTGGACCTCCATATGTTGCATCAATTCTGCAGGATAATAACGAGGACATTTGGTATGGTAGTGGTAGCTTTGGATTATTCAAGTTTGATGGTGAATGTATTACTAAATATAATATTAATGAAGGATTATCAAGCATGCGGATCTCTTCTCTATTCGAAGATGAAATTGGTAATCTCTGGATTGGAACAGAAGACAAAGGAGTCAATAAATTTGATGGACAATCATTTATATATTTTACTGAGAAAGAAGGCTTAAGCAATAATTATGTCAGCTCTATCATTGGAGATAAAAAAGGAAATATCTGGGTTGGCACTAAAAAAGGACTTTCCTTGCTCTCTCTGGGAGGAGATGGAAATTATTCAATAACTTCATTTGGTACAGAAGATGGTTTAAAAAATCTATCGTTTAATAGAAACTCCGTCTGCCTGGATAGCCTGAATCGCCTCTGGTGGGGTACCGGCGATATAATTACAATGCTGGATCTGAATGAGTTTGAAATAAGTACCAAACCGCCGGTCATTCAATTGAACAATATTCATCTGAATCAAAAATATATTGATTTCAGGGCTTTTTTACCTGGAACTAAGAAAGCAGAACAAAGTCCTTCTGATACGAGCACCAGGATGAACATGCGCGGATTAAAATTCTCGGATGCAGCCCCATTCTGCAATTATCCTTTGGATTTAAAGCTGCCTCATTACCTGAATAACGTGACATTTAACTTTTCAGCAATCGATTGGGCAGCTCCGCAAAGTATCAAATACCAGTATATGGTTGAGGGAATGGATAAAGAGTGGAATCCTCTAAGTACGGAAAACAGGGCTGATTACAGGAATATTCCTTCGGGGAAATACAAATTCAAGGTAAAGGCAATCAGCACTGCCAATATCTGGAGTGAGACTTTTGAGTACCCTTTTACTGTGCGCCCGCCCTTGTGGTTCAGATGGTGGGCTTACATATTCTATGCGATGGTTCTGATACTGCTTGTCCGCTATTATATAAGATACCGTGTCAGTAGAGAACGGATCAAAGCAGAAATACAAATCAAGCAGGTTGAGGTTGATAAGATGCAGGAACTGGACCAGATGAAATCCAGGTTCTTTGCCAATATCTCCCATGAATTCCGTACCCCGTTAACACTCATTATCGGGCCGATTGAAGACCTTTTTAAAAGGAAACCAAAGCGCGCAGAACTGACATGGGATATAATGGGCATTATGCACCGGAATGCTAAACGGCTCCAGAAACTTATAAACCAATTGCTTGACCTGTCCAAACTGGAAACAGGAGAAGTAAAACTTCGGGTTTCAGAGGGGAATTTTGAAGAGTTTTTAAGAGCAATCATATTTTCTTTCCTTTCTCTTGCAGAAAGCAAAAGAATAAAATATGAATATAATCTTCCCGGGACAAACGAACATCTGTACTTTGATAGTGACAAGGTTGAAAAGATCACAACGAACCTGATATCCAATGCCCTGAAATTTACCCCTGAAGGTGGATCTGTTATGGTGATGCTGGAATATTCCCGGTTGGATGATGATGCATCCGGGATTTATGCTGAAATCAGAGTTAAAGATACGGGACCTGGTATTCCAGATGATGAAAAGAAAAAGATATTTGACCGGTTTTACCAGGTCAGCAGTTCTGATTCCCGTGAACATGAGGGTTCCGGTATTGGTCTTGCCCTTACCAGGGAACTGGTAGAGCTTTACAGGGGAAAGATTCATGTTGAGAGTGAACCTGGAAAGGGAAGTACCTTTACGGTAAAGCTGCCTGTTAACAGGGAACAATTCAGGGAAAGTGAGATCGTTGTTGTCTCAGAAAAACAGGCTGCGCAAAAATTATCTGATGCCCGGGAAATCCTGGTACAGGAATCTGCTGCCTCTGGTTTACATAAGAAATCTGTTAAAGAAAAAGATAAAGATTTGCCAATAATACTCATCGTTGAAGATAATGCGGATCTCAGGAAGTACATATCCGGGAATCTGCTCAGTCAATATCAGATACTTGAGGCAGAAAATGGCAGGGAAGGTTTAGATAAAGCCATTGAAAGTATTCCCGATCTTGTGGTCAGCGACCTGATGATGCCTGAAATGGACGGAATGGAAATGTGTGACCGGTTAAAGAAGGATTCTCGGACAAACCATATTCCCCTGATCATGCTTACGGCTAAAGCTGACAGGGACAGTAAACTGGAAGGCCTGACGCAGGGTGCTGATGATTATATTATCAAGCCATTTGATGCTGAGGAACTGCAGGTAAGGATAAAAAATCTTATTGAACAGAGAAAGAAACTGAGGGAACGTTATAGAAAAGAGTTCCTGACTGATCCTGCAGGTTATGAAATACCTCCTCCAGAGGATGAATTCCTGGTCAGATTAATGGAATGTACGAAAAAACACATGGAAGATC
>JBGPAO010000515.1:0-2636 GCA_041480755.1 Bacteroidia bacterium | reverse complement strand
AATATTATCAGCAGTTGAACTTTTTATTACAGGTGTTGAATTTGATAAAAAATCATAAGTAATAAAAGCTCCGGATTGGGGCAAATTAATCCCTCCAAAATCATTGTTTTTCGAAATAATACTGACTATTCCTCCGTACATCGCATTGCCCTTCACATATGGTTCATTAATAATATCAATATGTGAGATGCTATTTGATGATATAGGCAGGATCAAGTCAATATCGTAAACAACAACCATATCAATTAAAATAAGCGGCTGGTAAATATCAATTTCAGGCCTGGAGCCCTGGATTTTTAAATATTTTTTACCTTGAAATTTTCTGATTTTTACCAGATAGGACAGTTCATTAAAATAATCCTCAAGTGTAGGAAGCTGGACATAATCATTAATATTTAGTTTTTTAACAGGATAACCATAAAAAGGATCAGTATAATTGTTGCTTGAATCGTCCGTCAATTGCAGGTTTTCATTACCAAATAACCTGTTAATTTGAAAATTCCGAAGAAGGTTTAAGGCAGTTATTTGTTCATTTTCTGATAACGTAAGCCTGTTATAAGGCATATTAACTGGATACGGACAAAAATCATTATCAATCAGGATGGAGGGTGATATACTATCTGATTTTTCAGTACTTATAAAAATATTGCTTTGCCCGGTAATATAAGGCAAAGAAAAGAAGAACCGGCCTTTTGAATTTGTATGAACGGATATAAAATCATTGTATTTTCCAAAAATGGTCAAATCAACTTTCTTTGAAGATACAGGCTTGTTAGAGGTTTGATCTATCAGCAAACCTGTTAAAGCAATCCCATTATATTCCGGTTTGAATGTAAAGTCAGTGTTTCTGTTAACATTATTTTCTATAACAATTCTATTATTACTGCCTGAATTGTCCGGAACGACAGATATACAAGCCGATTTGACAGAGTCTGGATTGATAATAGTTTTTATTTTAATAATAACATTATCTTTCTGCTTATACTCATTCTTGTTTGTTTCTATTTCAAATAATTCATTATCACTATAACTTGGTATTAATAATTTACTGGTTTCATGATTATTTGCTGTCTGATGCTCAAATTGATTATCGTTTTCTATTGATTGAATGACGTTAATTTGATTGTAACTATAGGATTCCGGTCCCCAATTACGCATGTATTTAGTATAGGCTTTAATATAATATATTCCGGTTGCTAAATCGCGAGGTATATTAATAATGCCTGTACAGAGTGAATTTGAAATCTGAAATTTTTGAGCATCAATTTGAATATTATTATAAGTTATCATTTCAACATATAGAACTTTACTGATAATCATATTTGGAGAAGAATTTTCCGGAATTATTGTTGCTGAGAAACAGATATATTCGCCGGCAACGTAAAGAGATCTGTCCGTAAATAAAATAATTTTCTCTCCTGAACCTGGATTGATATAGCCTTGACCTGTTAAAACAGGGATTAAGAATTGACACAACCAGATCCCAATGGCGATATGTTTTACAATTCTATTCAAAGTCAATCAGGCCAGAAATAAGGTTTAGTCATTGTTCCTCCTAACATAGTACAAAAGATGCACTCCGGGGTTAATTCCGCTAATGCCCCATCCATAAGTAAATAAACCGGATAATCCTGAGGTGTAAATTCAACCAAACCCTTCCAAAGTGTAAAAACCCCGCAACCAGGATCATAATTTAACTCTAAATCCTGAACTTCTGTAATGAATATTCTTTTTGTCTTTACGGATGCTACCTGGAAATAACCCAAAACTGATTGTTTCGGATTTGTAAGATTTGAGAGATTTCCATTAACCATCACAGGCTGAGTTTCATACAAACCTCCTTGTTCAACGTTATTGACCCGCAATTGATCCCAAAAAGAAAATGCCTCCTTACTAATTGCATATTGTTTAATCAGAATACTATAGATGTATGCTAACCTTGACGTAGTATTATCAACAAAGTGAAGTGGATACTCTTTATATTTATTGTTTTGCAGTCCTGTGGTATTCAGGATATAAATATCTTTTATCTTTTCAGTTTTCCAGCACACAGAATTGGAATAATCCGGCGGATATATGTGATGTACCGTTCCATCATAATACCACTCAAGCGGATACATAGAATGATATTCCCAGGTTTCTTCTATATCAAATTTATAATAGGTATTTTCAAAATCCGTAGCATCCAGATTTATATAAAATTGAATTCCTTTGATAAAAATATCAGGTGTATTTGTAGGTTTGTTTTCTCTTAAATAATAAACAGAATCTATATCAGGACATTCCAGTAATTCTTCATATTCTGAGACCAAATTCGTTCCTGCAGGTGTAATAATTTCAAGTTTGAATTTTACGCCGGTGATCAAATTATCTTCAGGTATCCTGACTTTATATTTTCCGCTTTCAAATTCATATCCATTAAATATATTTCCATTTATGTCCGATATTTTCACCTCACAATCGTTTAATGGTACCAGCTTTGGATCATTAATTTCTGATGCAAGAGAAACAGATATTATCTTATTCTCATCAAAGACCTTTCTTAATTGATTTTGACAAACAGATAATATTTCTGGATGAATATGGTTATCCGTGTACCAAATTGCTCCAATATTATTCATTTTTACTTTTCCTTT
>JBGPAO010000514.1:0-2647 GCA_041480755.1 Bacteroidia bacterium | reverse complement strand
GGCTGGTACATACCTATTTCGTAAACATTTTTGGCCCGGTTCAATACAGATCTTTGCATGAGGGAATTGCCCTGGAGTATTTCAAAGCTTTTTTTCTGCACGATATCCTTGTCGGACAATTAAGAACCAGACTGGGAATTGCAGGAATGGAGCGAAAAGGTCCCGAAGAAGCTGCAAAGGCTTTACTTGAGTCTATCCCTATTCGTTTCTAGTTATTCTGATACTTCTCCATGGTTTTCCGGAGTGTTTCAATAAAATCTTTTCTGATTTCCTGATAACTTATTATTTTTGTTTTTCAGAGCCTTGAGTATGAAGGTATTCAAAATCCGGAACATGAAAATATTTTTATCATTTTTGCTGTCTTTTTTATCTGCAGGTTTATACTCCCAGTCATATTCCATAAATGCACATATCTCCGGACTGCCTGCAAATAAAATAGTTCTTACAAGAATATATGGAGATGATCTGTATACTGTAGACAGTTTAATTGCATCAAGGCAGGATTTTAGTTTTATTTTGCCCCAGAATTCACCGGTAGGCCTTTACCGGTTGATTCTTGGAAAAACAAAACGTACTGAATTTATGGGAGGATCTCCTCAGAGTATTGATTTGATCTTTAACAGGGAAAACATCTTTATTAATTCTAACTTTAATTTTCCATTGGATAGTCTGGAAATTGTTGAATCTGAGGAGAATAAGATTTATTATTCATTCTTGAAGAAGTACAACCAATTGGAATACAGACTTCAACAGGTATATCCCCTGATAATAAATTACCCGAAATCCACTGACTTCTTTAAAAGTGCTGTCGGTGAATTTCACAATTTGCAAAAAGAACAGAAGCAGTTGGTTGATGAGTCATCAAGTGAATATTCAGGCACATATGCTTCCCGGATGATCAGTATGTACAGGACTCCTTTTCTTGAAGGTACATGGACCGAGATGGAGAGGGTTCTCTACATGAGGGAACATTTTTTTGACGGACTTGACTTTGAAGATAAACAGCTTCTAAACAGCAATGTCTATACAAAAAAAATAATCGATTATCTCTCTTTGTACCGTAACCCTAACCTGGTGCAATCAGAACAGGAAGATCTTTTTATTGAAGCAGTGGATAAGATTTTGTCGTCTATGAATAAGGACCGGGATGTATTTGGATTTGTTCTTAATTACCTGGTTAAAGGTTTTGAGAAATTCAAATTTGAAAAAGTACTTACCCATATTGCTGACAACTGGCTGGGTGAGAACTGTGAGACAGATAACAGATCATTATTACTGAAACGGGTGGAATCTTACAGGAAAATGGCTCCCGGCAACATTGCACCTGATATAATAGCAGAAGATATAAACGGGAATGTTATAGCGCTGTCTGAATCCGGGCATGAGTATACACTGGTACTTTTCTGGGCAAGCTGGTGCCCCCACTGTAAATCCATGATACCGGAACTTCAGAAGTGGTATAACGAAGAAAGGGAAATTGATATGGAAGTGTTGGCCATTTCCATCGATACCAGCAAAACAGAATGGCAGAAGATAATTGCAGACTACCAGCTTCCATGGATAAATTGCAATGAATCAGCAGGATGGGAAGGGGAAGCTGCAATTGATTACAATCTTTATGCAACTCCTACGATGTTCATTCTCGACAGAAGCCGAAAAATTCTGGCTAAACCAGTTACATTTTATGAATTCACCAGGGATGTGGAGAAACTAAAATAAAAAATCCCTGCACATCAGTGCCAGGGACTTTTGGTTAGTCCATCTCAATCATTTTGAAAGGAATTTTGGTCATGGTTTGGAAAGTCTCTCCTGCTTCAAGAATATCTTCATCATCATAATACCAGTTGACCTGAACTGCATTATCCGTCATCAGGATCAGCTCAAACCTTCTTAACAGATCCAAAATACGCTTTGAAGAGCTTGTATTAAAATGTTCAAGCTGAATATTTATTGTCGTTATTAGCCTTGGGTCCCTTACATATTCTGCTACCCAGTCGCTTAATGGCTTATAAAACTCAATAGGATTTTCAGGATGCGACCTGCCTTTGATCTCAACAACACCCTCTTTTGAGTCAGATTTTATGGTTGGTGTTTTAAGGGTTCCTTCTATGTATAAGCTATCCACGGTTACAGTTATATCGGGTACTAATTTACATAAAGATAATAAATAAAAAAAGAATAATACAATTGCCTAATATGGGATCATATTAAACGGAAGCCCGGTAATGGACTGGTAAGTTTCACCAGCTTCAAGCATTTCATCATCATCAGCTTCATAATACCAGTTCACAAGCACCTCTTTATTTTTATGCCGGATTGGTTCAAGTTTATTAAGAAAATCAAGAATGCACTTGGACGAACTGGTATTGAAATGTTCAAGGTTAATATGTACGGTAGTTTTTTCAACCGGATTCTTTGAATATTCGTCAGCCCAGTTTAAGAGCGGTTTGTAAAAGCTTACAGTATCTTCAGGGTGCGATCTTCCCTTGATTTCCACCACTCCCTGTTGTGAATCAGATTTAATCGTCGGAGTCTTGTTAGTTCCTTCAATATTTATAGTTGCCATGATTTTGTTTGTACAATTTTTAAAGTATTTCTAAAGTTAAGCCTAATATACTCAAAATTCATGCAAAAATGTTTAAATAAT
>JBGPAO010000513.1:0-2652 GCA_041480755.1 Bacteroidia bacterium | reverse complement strand
GATCGCCGGTAAGTGAAATAAGTTCCGGATTAAGCTCATCCAGAGGTATATTATTTTTTACAGCTTTATATGGACTAAAATCAGGTTTGTCAGTAAAACAATCTGCCATTGATTCTGCAGACAGATCGAGCTGGTTCATTGGAGGAATACCGAGAATATCCTCAATGGTCCTGACCATATTTATCTGGGAATAATAAGTTGATACAACTTCACCTCTTTTAGTATACGGACTTATAACCAATCCAACAGTTCTGTGTCCATCAACATGATCGAGTCCATCCTGCGGATCATCTTCAGTTACCAGGATGCAAGTCTCCTTCCAGAATTTACTTCCTGAAATAGCCTCGACAATTTGTCCGAGAGCAAGATCATTGTCAGCAACCGCTGCCCTTGGTGTAGGCATACCCGGCCGTGTACCGGATGTATGATCGTTGGGCAGTAACATTATTATGAAATTTGGAAATTCATCGTTTTTTTCAAAATCCTTCAGTTCTTTAATAAATTCTGCTGCACGATACACATCAGGCACTTCATTAGGGAATCCTATAAAAGTCGGACACAAATAAGGTGTAAGTTGATCAAGATTTGCCTTTGCCTGAATTTTTATATTATTGGTTCCTGCTTCAAAGTCCTGATATATCTCTTTAAATGTTGCATTATCAGGATCAATAATGGCACGGACAAATTCACCATAATCGCGGAATGTTAATCCATGATTCAAAACATTATCCCATATAAAACCAGAACTTGCATAAGCGAGAGGGTCATCTCCGTCATATGGATAACTGCGGGGAAAACCGTCAAACGACTTTTCAAGGTAATCTGTTACATATGCTTCATCTGTCCATTGATGCCCGTCTGCACTTAAAACACCGCTGCAGTAAAAATTGTCTAATAAAACAAATGTCTCAGCAAGAAGATGATGATTTGGAGTGACTTCCCGCCCAAATTCCAACAAACTGGTGTCGCCATTTCCCTGTGCCAGATCGCTGAACACCTGGTCATAAGTGCGATTTTCTTTAATAATATAGACAACATGTTTGAAGATTGAACTCTGGCCTGGAAGAACAGGAACAGGAACTTTTTTCTTACTGTATGAGGATTTATACTGTTCTTTAAGCTTTTCTGCCCAGGAATTATTTAAATTAACAGTTTCTGTCATTTTCTGAAGTTCATGCCTGCCCGGTAATGCAATTATTGAAACGGATCCGAGATAATCATATGAATTATATCCGGTACGATCCGTCCTTTGATTCCGGGAGCCAATACCTTTTATATTTGCAACGTAAAGAATTTTACCGGTTTTGTCAAGAATAACAGAACCTGGATACCAGCCGGTTGGTATATACCCCAGCACTTTCCCGGGAGTCCCGGTCTGAATGACACAAACAGCGTTATCTGTTCCATTGGCAACATAAAGAAATTTTCCATCCGGTGAAATTGCCAGGTCGTTTGGTGAACTGCCAAACAGGACATTCTCCTCCATGTGTACGGATATATTTTCGATTGGCTCATCAGTAGCAGTATTAATAACTGAAATAATATCACTGTTGGCGCATGCAACGTACAATCTCTCCCTGTCAGGACTTAACACCATATCAGATGGGTGCAATCCAACTTCAATAGTTTTAGTCTGCACATTCAGGGCTAAATCCACTACTGAAACTGTACCGTTATTTACTATACCTGTTTTTGGATCCACTACTACCGGTGTGCCCGATGATTTATAGGAAGATTCACCCTGAACGGGATGCCGGCCGCCCCAATTAGTTACATAAGCTTTTGTTTGAGAGGCACATAAGGCAGTATATGGTGCAACACCTACCGGGATCTCGATTAATGATTTATCGGTTAAATTAATTATTGCAAGTGAATTATTTCTGGTCAGGGTAACATAGATTTTATCTCCTTTATCATTGAGACAAAGCCCTCCGGGTGCCGGGTAACCTTCTGGCGGATACGGAAGAAATAAAGGATCCTTCCATTGTAAAAATTTATTCCTGTCAAACTCAGCAACAAAAATACGGTCCGTTGCATCTGTTAAATAAACTCGATTGCCATCAGGCGAAGTACATATCCCCGTAAAGGAAGCTTCGCTCTGACCTAATGGTAGTGTTTGCATTACAGTCCTGTCGCTTAATCTTATCAAATCCAGATCAGCCTGGTTTTTTACTAGAAGAAAATTTTCATCTGGTGTCAATACCAGGTCGACAGGTCTTCCGGGAAGGTAAACCTGAAGTCCTACCGGATCCAATAATTGATTTGATGGGACAAGAATACTTCCATCAGGCTGTGGCCCCACTTGCTGGCTATAGAGGACATTTTTATTTTTACCATAGCATCCGGATAATAAAATAAGAGTAATAGCCAGAGACAAAACTTGTATTTTCACGGTATTGATTTTGATGATATAATTATTCGGTCGGACAGTAAAAATAATAAAAATGAAAACCTGCTGGGCAGAATTACCCTGCTGGTTATAACTAAGCAGAAAATAAATCCTAAGTGGAGGGTTGCATTACTATTTACAATAGCTTTTCCGGATAATACCATAAAACCGGAAAAGCTACCAGTAATTTTATTACAGGTTGAATTTAATCGGTTGACACCCTCTTGTACCACATATTAATTCCGACTTTATAATATTGATTC
>JBGPAO010000512.1:0-2661 GCA_041480755.1 Bacteroidia bacterium | reverse complement strand
TGCCGTTCGGCTGACAGTTTAAAAAAATTGTAGTAAATTTTTGTTATGTACTTAGGAAAGTTTTTATATTATGAAAAACATTATTAAGTTTGTATAAAGAATAAATTATTAACATAGAAATTAACCTAATAACCAAGTAATTATGAAAAAAATTAGCATTCTTCTGATTTCCTTCGCTGCCATGCTTCTTGTCGTAAGTTGCGGTGGCCCACAGAAAATGGCAGATAACGTCTCACTTGTTAAATACAAGGTAACCCCAAGCCCTCTTGAAGTTCATGGAGGCAAAGTGGCTTTAACGATTGATGTAAGCTATCCGGAAAAATATTTCCATAAAAAAGCTATTGTTACAGCTACTCCGTTTTTGAAATATGCTGCTGGTGAAACGGATCTGAAATCCGAAACTTTACAGGGTGAAGCTGTTGAGGATAATTACAAAGTTATCTCATACACATCAGGCGGAAGCTTTTCATATTCAGATGAATTTGAATATAAGCCTGATATGATGAGATCTGAACTCTTTGTAAAAGGTGAAGCAAAAGTCAAAAATAAAAGTGTTAGTCTTCCTCCTGTTAAAATTGCTGATGGGATCATAACTACTCCGCTGCTTGTAATGATTGATCCAAAACCAATCTTTTTCGGTCATAATTTTCAGAGAATTACTCCAGCGAGTTATGAAGCAGACATACATTATGTAATAAACAAGTGGGATGTAAGGCCTTCAGAGCTTAAACAGGACGATATTGTTGGATTGAAGGATTTTATTGTAAAAGCTAGTCAGGATGCAAGAACTACCTTAAAAGGTATCAAAGTTTCTGCATATGCATCACCGGATGGACCCCTCGACCTGAATACCAAACTTTCTGGAAACAGGGAAGGTTCAGCTACCACATTTATTAAAAAAGAACTAAAAACTGACAAAGTCAACGTTCCGACCGATCAAGAATTTTTCTCACTTATGGCAACTCCTGAAGACTGGGACGGTTTCAAAAAATTGATGGAAGAATCAAATATCCGTGACAAAGATGTGATCCTGCGCGTGCTCTCAATGTATTCAGATCCTGTTGTTCGTGAAAGGGAAATCAAGAATGTAGCTGCAGCATACGAGCAAATGAAAACTGATATACTTCCAAAACTGAGAAGGTCTAAAATGACTGTTGATGTTGAAAAAGTTGGCTGGTCAGATGACGAGCTCGTTAATCTGGTAAAAACTGATATTGGTAAACTCCAACTGGAAGAACTTCTTTACGCTGGTACCCTTGTCAGTGATAATCCGACCAAACTGAAAATTTATCAGCAAGCGATTGAAATAAGTCCAAACTGCATAAGAGCACACAATAACGCCGGTTGCGTATTAGTTGCCATGAATAAGGTGGCCGAAGCTAAACAGGCTTTCCAAAAAGCCCTTGAGCTCAAAGATCATAACATAGTTAAAAATAACCTTGGCGTTGTTGCATTACTCGAGAAGGATCTGGAAAAAGCTGAACAAATGTTCACATCAGCAATGGGAGCCGGACCAGAAGTAAATTATAACCTTGGTATTATTAAAATAATACAGGGCGATTATGCGGCAGCACAGAATTATTTAGGCAACACTGTTAGCTTTAACTCTGCCCTCGTAAAATTGCTCCAGGGTAATCCGGCACCCGCAATTGAAACATTGAAGAAAATAGATGATCCGGGTGCTAAAGTATATTATCTGATGGCAGTAGCAGGTGCAAGAGACGGTGATGTTGAACTTATGTACAATTCACTCCGGGCTGCAGTTGCAAGAGATGCTTCATTAAAAGCATATGCTCTGAAAGATGTCGAATTCTATAAATATTTTGAAGAAAATTTGTTTAAGGAAATAGTGCAATAATTATTTGGATTATATAGGTTAAAAACGGCTTGCCACCTGGCAAGCCGTTTTTTTATCTGTTAAACTTCAGCTGGCGGAATATTTCCCATAGCACTACTCCGGAGCTGACTGAAATGTTAAGGGAATGTTTCGTTCCATACTGGGGAATATCCAGACAGGAATCACATTCATCAACAACTGACTGATCCACACCATGTACCTCATGCCCGAAAACAAATGCATATTTTTTACCTGGATCAATCCTGAAATCTTCAAGTGATATACTGCCTGTAGTTTGTTCAACAGCAACAATTTTATACCTTTTCTTTTTCAAAATCCTGACTGCATCAATGGTATTCTTAAAATATTCCCATTCAACTGATTCAGTTGATCCAAGTGCTGTTTTATGAATGTCTTTATGCGGCGGTGTAGCTGTGATCCCGCATAAGTAAATCTTTTCCACCAGAAATGCGTCAGCGGTACGGAAAACAGATCCTATATTATTCAGACTCCTGATATTGTCGAGTATAATACTGAAGGGGGATTTTTCGGCTTTCCTGAAATCTTCAGGACTCAGACGGTTAAGCTCACTGTTCTTCAGCTTCCTCATAAAATTCTGATTTGGATACTTTAAACTCACTGTATTTAAATTCTCATGAAAAAAAGAAAAAATTCAGATCAAAATAAATGATTTTTAGAAATATATTGTGAGCAAAAGACATTAAAAATATTAATACTTTAGCCAATAATTTCCTAAACTGGATATCATACTTATGAACATTCACGAATACCAGGCAAAATTAATTCTAAAACAATTTGGAGTC
>JBGPAO010000511.1:0-2665 GCA_041480755.1 Bacteroidia bacterium | reverse complement strand
TGCGATTGTGCTAATGAGCAAATTTTACTGATGTCAACACTGAGAGGTTATAATCAGGTAATTTTCTATTAATATTTTGTTACTCAAATTTCAACTACTCCCCAATCTGATTATTTTAGCCTGTTCCATGGAATACTCTATTTTCATAATTTCTTTCAGATGTTCTTCCAAAAATTTCTTAGTAACATGAACTGTTTCGTCAATAATTTTGAGGCAGTTTTTAGCCAGTTTTAATTGTTGTGGTAAAAAAGCGGGGAAATAAAAAACCCAACTATCTGATATATTGATAATTGGGTTCTAAAATTGTCGGGGTGAGTGGATTCGAACCACCGACACCTGGTCCCCCAGACCAGTACTCTAACCGGACTGAGCTACACCCCGAAAAGCTGACAAATGTAAGAAATTGGATTTTTTTCTACAAAATTTATCGGACAATCAATAAATAATTAATTCTGATCAAGCAATTCTTTTACTTTAACCACCAATTCCTTGTTGTCAAAAGGTTTTGAAAAAACATAATGAGCACCCAGTTTGCGGGCAATTTCAAGGTAATCAGCTCCCAGTATCCTTCCACCGCCCGAGATGGCAATAATTTTTATTTCAGGATGCTTTTTTCTCAGCATATTAATTGTTCCGATTCCATCCTGATCAGGCATTATAATATCAGTTATAACAAGATCAGGTTTTACGCTATTGAGAATGGTAACAGCTTCGAGTCCGTTCTCAGCATTAAGAATATAATGATTTTCCCTTTCCAGAAGCCTTGTCAGAAAATTCCTCAGATCTGTATCATCTTCAATTATAAGGATTGTTGCCATTTGAAAAGACTATTTATTCCTTGATGGATGGATCTTAATTGCAGGAAGCAGTATCGAAAAAGTTGAACCTTTCCCCGGTTTGCTTTCAACAAGAATTTCGCCTTTCATATTTTTAATAAGGCCGTGAACAACTGAAAGTCCTAATCCCGTTCCTTCACCAACAGGCTTTGTAGTAAAAAATGGTTCAAATATCCTTTCCATAATGTTCTGTTTCATCCCGATTCCTGTATCTTTGAAATCTGTCCGCACATATTTTCCTTTCCTGATATTTGGGTATTTTTTAACAAATTCGTCATCCCCCTCCTGATTTTCAAGGCTGATGAAGAGAGTGCCGCCCTTTTTCTTCATTGAGTAAAATGCATTCGTGCATATATTTAATATGACCTGGTGTATGTGAGATGGATCAACTAAAACCGGAGGGCATTTTTTATCTAATTTGGTTTTAATTGATATCTTTTTGGGAATCGACCCTTCCAGCATTCTGACCACATCCTGTATAAAGGAACCCAGGATAACTGCTTCTGTTTTTGGCTCCATCTGACGGCTGAACGATAGTATCTTATTTACAAGATCCTTTGCACGGTTGGAAGCTTTCAGTATTTGCTCAAGGTCGTGAAACGATGAGTGATCTTTTGGCAGATCTTCCATTGTTATTTCAGTGTGGCCGATAATTGTTGCAAGGATATTATTGAAATCATGGGCAATTCCGCCTGCAAGTGTTCCAATGGTCTCCAGTCGCTGAGCTCGCTGAAGATAATTCTGGATCCTTGTTTCATCAGTGATATCACGCTGTACAGCGACATACTTTATTATGCCTCCAGGTAAGTCTCTTACAGGAGATATACTTGAATACACTTCAATTGACTTTCCATCCTTTCTCCTTAACTTCATATTACCTCTCCAGTTATTTTCCCTTGAAATGCTTTCGGCGATCTGGTCATAAAATTCATCCGGATGTTCTTTAGTTAACATAACATTAAAGCTCTTTCCAATCAGTTCTTTCATTTTATAGCCTGTTACTTTCAGATAAGCTGAATTTACATACTCAATAATTCCATCTGCTCCTGTAATACACACAATCTCAGCCGATTGCTCGATTGCAGTGTAAAGCATTTTCTGCAAAGCATCTGCTTTTTTCCTTTCACTCATATCATGAATGAAATACTGGTAGAATTCATCGGTCCCAAGTTTAGAATGGGAAAGTTCTATCTCTGCATCTATTTGTGAGCCGTCCTGCAACTGCAGGAGCCAATCGAATACTGCCAGGTTCCCATTTTTTGCTTCCTTCCTGTAAGTTGTCAGCCTTTTCGCAGATGCTATCCCATCTGCCTGTATTTTAGCAGAAAAATCAAGAATAGAACGATTTATAATATTATTCTTCGATTCATGGAAAAAATCAAGTGTGGTTGAATTAAAGGTATGGATTTTATTATCTTTCTCAAGGATTATTGCTTCACTTGAATGGTCAAACAGCATCCTGTATCTGGCTTCGCATCCTCGCAGTGCCTCCTCAGCCTGTATTCTTTTTGCTTTCTCATTTGATTCAAGCAAAGCTCTTCTTACGGCCGGTATCAATCGACCCAGCCTGTGCTTTAATACATAGTCTGTCGCACCGTTCTTTAAAACTTCTATAAGGTGCTCTTCACCCAGGACGCCTGAAAGGAATATAACAGGCAATTCTGTGTTTTTCTCCTGTACAATATGCAAAGCTTCAATACCCTCAAATGAAGGAATAGAAATATTGGCCAGGACAATATCAGGTCTGAAATCCTCAAGCTTTTTAATAAAATCTTCCCTGTTATTTGCATGCTGAAGATTAAATTCAATTTTTTCCTGTTCGAACAGGT
>JBGPAO010000510.1:0-2669 GCA_041480755.1 Bacteroidia bacterium | reverse complement strand
TATTTTAAGTATCTGTACTAATGAGGGTCACATTATTGGGAATCAGATAATAATTAAAAGATAATCCAGTGGGAATATCATAAATACAAGCTTATAGTTTATCTTAATAGCAGGTGATTTAGGACAAAGTTCCTGGAATTTGAAAAAAACTCTGTTACTTCAGTTGACGTCTGCGTTGACGAATTTATTTTCCTTCTTTTTCCTGTTTTTATTCTTCGAGTAAAAAGTTGATCTTAAAATGCCAATGTAGTGCGCTGGAATTTAACGCTCCAAATAAAAATCAGTAAAAATCGATAAAGAATCAGGTGGTCCGAGTGGCACCACGTCTTCAAAATGCAAAACCCGTAAGATCAACGTCTTGCGGGTTTTCTTTTTCAGGCAGGTGACGGATTTGGTGACGGAAACTGTATCACACTCATTATCAACTATCCTAATACAAAAAATTCAATTATTCGTTATTATATTTACGAGTGGTTAAATAATTCATAAGATTACTAATTAATTTTTTTATTATGAATCCAGCTACAATAAGGGAATTTGCGGCTTCTTTTCAAAAAAGCAGAATACTGTTAAGCGGTTTTGAACTTGATATATTTACTAATATTGCTGAATCCGGCAGTACAAATTATCAGATCGCCAGCGATCTGAAGCTGGATGAACATGCATGTGAACGGTTGCTGAATGCTTTGGTATCTCTGGGTTTTCTTACCAAGAAGAATAACCTTTTCTTTAACACTACAGACAGTTTTACTTTTTTGTCTAAAAATAGTCCGGATTATCTTGGTGGACTGATGCATTCAAACCACCTCTGGAATACCTGGAGCAACCTTACACAGGTTGTGAAAACGGGCATCTCTGCTCATCCTTCGGAAATAAATGTAAGAGGAGAAGAGTGGCTTTTTCCTTTTATTAATGCAATGCACGACAGAGCAAAAAAACAGGCGCCGCAACAATTGGAAAAATTTGATTTAACCGGCGTAAAATCTACTTTAGATATTGGAGGAGGTTCTGGTGCATATTCCATGGAATTTATTTCAAAAAAGCCTGAAATTGAAGCAACTCTTTTTGATTTGCCTAATGTTATACCTATTACAAAAAAATTTCTTGACAAAGAAGGTTTTTCAGATAAAATAAAAACCTACGCAGGCGATTATACAACAGATGATTTGCCAGTGGGATTCGATTTGGTTTTTTTGTCGGCAATCATACACAGCAATTCGCTGGTGATAAATCAAAGTTTAATAACAAAATGTTTTAACTCTCTAAATAAAAATGGCAGAATTGTGATTCAGGATTGGATAATGAACAATGACAGAACACAACCAACGACGGGAGCTATTTTTGCAATAAATATGCTGGTGGGAACTGAAGCCGGAGATTGCTTCACTGAGCAGGAAGTTACAGAAATGTTGACCAACGCTGGATTTAAGAATATTTCAAGAATAGAATTTGAATCAGGTTTAAGTCAGATGATCGCTAAAAAGATTTAGTCTGACTGCATTAAAAAATCCATTATTCTACAAATAATGCGTTTCACCACGTCTCAAAATTTAAGCCCTTAAAGATCAATGATCTGCGAGGGCTTTTTTATTTGGTTGACGAGAGGGTTGACGAATTTTATAACATGCGCATAATCAAATCAATACAGAGCTATAGATAATATTTATATTTAATTCCATTCAGTGTATTGATAATTAACAACCTGGATTTACCACCGACTATTCATCTGTTGAAAACTTTTATTCAGCTCTTCTCTTGATGCTTTGATAAATCCTTCCGTCATCCCATATCCAATTTCGAATATGTTATTTTTAAATCCTTTCATTATCGCAGCAACAAATTCCTCAGGCTTTAAATCAACTTTAAAATTGCCTCTTTTGGCTCTTCCCTCTGGGTTTAATTCCGTATCAACCGCTGGCGGAACCACCTCAAAAACTTTGATCCCAAACTTTAAGAGTTGCTGTCTGAGCGCCATAGAAAAAGCATGTAATCCGGCTTTTGATGCACTATAAACAGGCATTCGGGCGGCGGGAACAAAACCCAATCCGGATGTTATATTGATGATAGCAGCCTCTTTCTTTCCGATCAAATACGGAATAAACAACCCGGTTAGAACTATCGGGGCTTCCAGGTTGACTATGATTTCATTTTCACCGGTTAGAAATTCTGAAATCCCTTTTGTGAAATCAATATCCCTCTGGATTCCTGCATTATTAACAAGAATGTTCAAATTACTGAATTTAGCAGATATCCATTCTACAAGTGTTCTTTGATCCGCTTCTTCAGCTACATTACATACTTTGATATGGAATTCCGGGTGTTTTTTTTGAGCTTCAAGAAGCCTTTCTTCTCTACGACCGCAAATAATAACTTCATTTCCCGCTTCCAAAAAAGATTCGGCCATTGCATAACCTATACCTGTAGCTCCACCTGTAATTAAGATAGTATTTCCAGAAATGTCCATTTTTAACATCCTTTATTTTTTTATCATTAACGTGAATCAGAATCTTAAGTAGACGGATAGATTTTCCCAATATACCGAAAAGAGTTGATTTTATTATTTCTTATTTGGATATCCAACTGTCTGGCCAAAAAGTATCCGCTGGTCAGCACGTAAATTTAATTTTGCCGTTAGAAGGGATTTATTACAATTATGAAACCATGATGCC
>JBGPAO010000509.1:0-2669 GCA_041480755.1 Bacteroidia bacterium | reverse complement strand
TGGTGCTGGTGCTTTTATTTCATCTTTTAATTCTTCTGCTCTTTGTTTACTAATGGTTTGTGCATCCTTGTATTTTATATACCACTTGATAATTATAGCCAGATTATTAAGAACCGGTTTTACTTGTTCTGGATCAAAATCTTTGGGATGTGTACCGAAAGTAGATATACTGTTCAGATGATCCATTGATGTGATAATGTGCGAAGGGACTTTCTCTTCCCTATGCAGCTTATCTATAATACCTTTGAGGGGTTCGGTCTTGCGGGGTCGTTTTAGTTCACATTCACACAGGTCTGTAACAATTATTTCCAGGCATCTCCTTGAATAGAGTAAGGCAACGTTTTCATCATCGGTTTTAATAAGGTGCTTTAAGTCTTTTTCCAATTCAGGAAACCTGCCTTTAATAGAGGTGTATAATAATTCAAGTTCCTTTATTTCAGCCGACCAGATTGTCATTTAATTATTTTTTTTTGATTGGCAACAACCTTTTTTGCTGCCTCAAGATGTAGATATGCCTCATGATTATAACTTGCTTTCTCTCTTCTTATATTCCAGCTTTTTTGGAGTATTTCTAGTGCTTCCTGATATTTACCCTGTTTATATAATCCCCATCCTTTTGTATCCATCATATAATATACATCCGGACTTGATTGAAACGCTTTATCAATGAGTTCCAACCCTTCATTTATGTTTCGTTCCTTATCAATCAGGAAGTAAGCAAGAGCATTCAATCTTACTGGATTTTCAGGTTCTAGCAAGAGAGCTTGCCTATAATATTCCTCAGCTTTGTCCGGTATACCTCCCTTAGAGTATATTTCAGCAAGGTTTCCAGCAATGTCTGCCTCAGTCCATGCCCTGTATTTACAAGCAGAAATGTATCTTTCAATATTTCTTCTTGTAGATCTCTTATTCCCCTCAGATAATGAAAGAACGGTTTCCATGAAGATAAGGCTAGGGTCATCAGGAAAATCCAACTCTGCTTTCTTATAAAGCTTCTTTTCCTTTTTGTACTGTCCCGCATTATGATATGCAAATCCAAGCTCTTGATAATATAGAGCCCATCCAGGTTTTGAGCCCCATCTATCATATATCTCAAAAGCTTTTTCATATTCCCGGATAGCATTGTCATATTGCTGCAAACGTAGGTAAGTCAACCCTAAGCCGATATTTACTATAGGGAATTGATTATCATACTCCTCGAGCTGTCTTAAGTACGAGATTGCTTCAGTTAGTTGAAAAAATTCTGCATAATTACAACAAACCCAAAGCTTTTCCCTCTCCGGCATCATGTCTTTTTTCTTGTATAACCTAATGGCCCACTTTTTCGATTCCTCCGGAAAGCCAAAATCTTGATTAGTAACAGAAAGAAACCACATAGCCCATGTAAAGTTTGTATCTATTTCACATGCTTTATTAAACCAATTAATTGCATTTTGATAATTCAGATTGTAATAAGCATTTTTCCCCAGAATATAATATCTGTAAGCTTCTGGAGAGTTAGTAGATGTTAACGTACGGAATTCGGTATTTTCTTTTTCCAATTCAGAAATAATAAGAAAATTCTTTACCATCAGTGTAAGTGAATCAATCATATGAAGGATATTCTCTGCTGTTCCGTCTATCTGAAAGGATTTTAATACATCTTCGGTTTTTGAATCAACTAATCGTGCATTTAATCGAATTGTAGTGTCTACCTGTTTTATACTGCCATTTACAAATACATTTGCATCCAGCTTCTGTGAAATATTACTTGCCACACTTGGTGTGATTGATGCATAATTAGTGAGTCCAGTGCCTTGAATTATAGTATTTACTGATTCTGATTGTCGGACCTGCAATTCTTCAGCGTTAGCCAAAATATTGATTAATTCATTTTGGATACCATCTTGCCATACATTCCAGATGGTGTCATTGGTCATATTCTGAAATGGCATTATCGCAACACAAATTCTCTCACCTGCTGACTGAAGTTTTTCCAGTGTGTCCCGTTTGAATATTTTCGGATAAACAATAATTACAACCACTACCAAAATCACGGAAAGTAACAAAACCAGATTCCGCTTGGGTTTTCGGATGATTTCTTTTGAAACAAACTGAGATTTAATGTCATGCTGTTCCCCTTCTGTTTTTATTTCACTAATGGTTTGGGAATCTTTATACTTTAGATACCACTTGATAATTGTTGTCAGGTTAATTAATACAGGTCTTACCTGTTGTGGATCAAATTCTTTGGGATGAGCACCGAAGGTTGCCAAATCGTTCAGACCATGCATTGAAGTAATAATGTGTGCAGGTACTTTTTCTTCATGGTTCAGTTTATCAATGATACCTTTAAGTGGTTCGGTCCTACGAGGTCTTTTCAATTCACATTCACATAGGTCTGTCACAATAATTTCAAGACATCTCCTTGAATAAAGCATGACAACATTCGCATCTTTTGTCTCTATCAATTGTTCCAATTCCTTTTCCAAATCTGGGAATTGACCTTTTATCGATATGAATAATGTTTCGAGTTCTTTTATTTCAGTGGACCAGATCTGCATGTGAGTAGGATTTATCCCAGCTATATTTAGTTAAAATTAAGGTAATTCAAATTTAAAATCAAATGGCAATCTAAAGATGATCAAGGTATAGAAAGGATTATCTGCCGTAAGATGTGATTTCTATCT
>JBGPAO010000508.1:0-2670 GCA_041480755.1 Bacteroidia bacterium | reverse complement strand
TATCCAAAATTTTAGTACTTTATTTTATACGACAATATAGATTATTCAATTGGTCTTCAATTGATAATTCAACTGATAATTCAGTTGTGCTTCAATTATGCTTCAATAGATAAGTCGGTTGTGATTCTGCCCTTTAAGAATGGCTAAGTTGTAGATTTAAGGCATTTTAGGCATTTCTTTTAAACCATTTAGCCATTTAACAGTTTAGCCATTTTGTATTTTAATTTGAGGCATCTTAGGCATTTGTAATTTTAGGCATTTATTAGGATACTTCCCTGTCAATCATAGAAAGCTTATCGGTGAATTCCTTTCCATATTTCCTGTTAAGGGCTTCTTCAACAAATTTATATACTGGGATATTCAATTCATTACCATATTTTCTGGCACATTCACACAGATGCCTGCGATTATAATTAACCGCTTCAAAATCGTTGAATTTGTTTATTCTTATTGGATACAGATGACAGGAGACAGGTTTGCGGAACTCAACTGCTCCCGCTTCGTAAGCGATTTCAATTCCGCACCTGGCAATGTTATCTTTAAAGACCGCATAGGCACATTCCATATTCCCTATGAGAGGTGTAACCTTATCTCCATCCGCATCGATAACTGAGGTGCCCTGCTCTTCAATAGCCTTTATTCCCTCCGCTCTTAAATAATTCTTAAGATCAGGAAATATCCTGTCAAGTAATGGAACCTCATCATCATCCAGAGGTGCTCCTGATTCACCCTGAACACAACAATTGCCTTTGCATATTCTGATATCACAGCAAAATTTTTCTTTCAGGATATCCAGACTTACAACTTTGTTATCAATCTCAAACATTGTTTTAATATTTTCCATTCATCGAGCGAATTTCAAGATTTTGACGGTATTAAGTTAGTATTTAGTATTAAATAATTAATATTTTAAATCCCGAGACAAGAAGTAATTAGGATAAATAGGAACTTGTAACTACGAGATCCCGACTTCGCCGGGATTGAAACTTGTATCTTGCAATGCCTATTGATTATTTACTGAAACCGAATTTTCTTTGTATCTTTTAAAAGAATATTTAAATCCTTTTTTATGAAAACTAATGAACTTATATCTATTTTTATATTAATTGCCTTTTTTGCATTTCCGGGCTGTAAAAGCAAAAACAAGATATCTGAGACAAAGAACCCTATGAGGGGAAGTGCCACCATTAGTGATATATCTGAAGCAAATAATGAATTTGCCCTCTCTCTTTATAAAAAGCTTGGAGATGAAGAGAAAAATATCGTTTTCTCACCATACAGCATAACATCTGCTCTTGCTGTCACATATGCCGGGGCAAAAGGGAGTACCGCGAAGGAAATGGCTGGTGTACTCTGGTTCCCTGAAGACCAGGCTTCATTCCACCCCGGCTATAAAGCGTTTACAGATAGTATTCAATTAACCGGTGATGAAAAGGGAACTGAACTCAGGATAGCAAATGCCTTGTGGGTGCAGGATGATTATAAACTCAGGCAGGATTTTCTGGACCTGGCCGAATTTTGTTATAAAGCAAAAGCAGAAAATGTTAATTTCAAAACTGCTGAAGAAATTGAACAAACCCGCCAGAGAATTAACAAATGGGTTGAAGAAGTCACAAATAATAAAATACAAAATCTGCTTCAGCAGGGAGTTCTTAAGGAAATTACAAAACTTGTAATTACCAATGCTATCTGGTTCAATGGCAATTGGGTTAAATCTTTTAATAAAAACAACACTTCCTCTTCAATCTTCAATGTGAATTCTTCAAAAAGTGTCAGCACTGACTTTATGCATCAAAAATCAGATGCAGGTTACTATGAAGACGATGAGATACAGGCACTTGAAATCTTGTATAAGGGAGAAAAGAAATCTATGATCATTGTTCTTCCAAAAGAAACTGACGGATGGAAGCTGATTGGCAGGGTACTGACTCCTGATCGCCTGAAAATAATTTCCCGGGGAATGGAAGTTAAGGAAGTAGAAATGGCTATTCCAAAGTTTACCTATGAAAGCCAGTTTAATCTCAAGGAGACTCTTATTCTGCTGGGAATGAAAGAGCCTTTTTCAAATTTTGCTGATTTTTCGGGAATGACAGAAGCTAATGACCTGAAAATAGATGAAGTTATCCACAAAGCCTTTATTGAAGTCAATGAATCAGGAACAGAAGCAGCTGCAGCTACTGCTGTAATTATGGTGTTGAAAAGCGCTCTCGCAGAACAGCCGATACGGTTTATAGCAAATCATCCATTTATATATTTTATAACAGATAAAACTACCGGAGCTATAATTTTTATGGGCAGGTTTGTAAATCCGGCATAGTTGAAATGTTGATTTTATGAGGTATACTCCCGATCAAATAAAATCGGATCCCAGATTTGTGTTTCTCGACGAAATCCGTTACGACGATATCGTCGACTTTGCCGGGAAATATATCCGTAAAAGAACCCGCAGCATTACCTTTTATTACTTATGCCTCCTGGGGATGTTTTTACTCGTAACCGGTGCCTTGATTTTCGGCATGATATACCACAACAGGGAATTTGGCGGCATTATGAAACAATACCTTTATGGCCTGATCATTTCATTTTCTGTAATTATCCCGGTTCATGAAATGATTCATGGTTCAGTATATTTTTTCCTGGGAGCAAGAAAAATCCGTTTTGGTGCAGAAT
>JBGPAO010000507.1:0-2679 GCA_041480755.1 Bacteroidia bacterium | reverse complement strand
CTTTACGTCAGTTCCCCGTGCCCGGCAATCAGCACAGCCTATATTGTTGGTAACAATTACATTGGGCGGCACGCTGTCTGAATTATCAATTATTACCCAGTTGTTCGGGGGTACTACAGGGTTGGCTCCATAGATTGTATCCGAGGGACATTGAAAATACATCTCGTTGCTGACCGGCTGGGTAAAATAGTCTTTGACAAAAATCCTTTTTGAAGAGACGGCTGAGACGCTGAAGTGTCCTAAAACCTTTTCGTGCGGATCCTCAATACAATAAATATTGCCGGGAACCGTGGACGGCATTATATCATACAGACTGCCTGCCTGCTCAGAGACATTCTTTATTCTCTCCCAGTACTGGTACTCTTCTTCACTGAGAGAATACTGGTTTACCAGCAGGCTGTATTTGACTTCAAGCCTGTCGATCGGGTTCGAAATCTGGTTAAGGGGGAACCGGACGACCCTGCCTTCATCCAGAACAGCAGCATTCTTGACATATAATTCTCTGCAATTATTAGATACCCAGCATATCCTGTGGTCAACCAGATATGGAAGATGGAATTCCCATGTTTCAACATAATCCCATCTGTAGTATTTGCATTTGCCTGTAGGATCATAGGTGTCTACATAAAACTGGCAGCCTTCTACAGTCTCCTGGTAAAAAGTGAAATTCTTTTTTTCATAATAAACATTACCGACAGGAGGCACAGGCTGTAACTCAGCAGGTATTGATTCATAATTAAGTCCTCCATAATCCTGTGCTGTTTTTATATGCAATGTATAAGTTCTTCCGGTTTCACCCTTGAATTGCGACGGGTCTGTAACATATGTCCCTGCCTTGATCTCTTTCAGGCTGTCAGCCTCTCCAAGATCGTCATAGATCCACACCTTGCAATTCTTTAATGGAACCGGGACAGGTTTTTTCCACAGCATGTAGGATTTTGACAGCTTAATTGTATTAATCCCCGGCTGATCGGTAATTAATCCTTCAACAACTATCAGTTCCTTGTCATCCTCGACTTCCGGGACAAATTGCGTAATGCAACCGTTGACAAGCAGCAGGAGTGATAATATTTTAAACAGCCTTAAATAATTCATATACATTAAAAATCAAAACTAAAAGTCACTGATGGGATAGCCCTGCCAAACACGGACAGCATATAGCCTTTTATCACTTCCCCTTTCTTTTTAAAGTAAGCCGAATATACATTCTCCCTCCCTAAAAGATTATAAACTGAAAAAGTCCAGGCCGGGCGCGCTATCTTATGCGATTTCAGGTTCCCGCTCACCTTAAGGGCAATGTCGAGCCTGGAGTAATCAGGCAGCCTGTATTTGTTGCGGTCCGAATACTGCAGCAGCGTTATTGCCCTGATATGATAAATTGCAACAGGATAGGTTATCGGGCGACCCGTACTCCATGTGTAGCTGGAAGAAAAGCTCAGGCGCCTGGAATAAAGATAGTTTAAGGTAATAACCAGATCATTCGGCTTATCATAACTTGCAGGGTACCAGCTCCCTCCATTGACAATCTCTTCCGGAAATCTGCCCGGACTCCTGGCAAATGTCCGCGACCATGTATAGGCTATACTGTAAAGAGCCTTGCCTTCAGTTTTTTTGAGCACCAGTTCCAGACCATATGCTTTGCCTTTCACATTGATCAGGTTCTGTTCAATGTTTTCTTCCATGGTCAGGGTCGACCCTCCCTTAAAATCGAGCATATTCTGAATATTCTTATAATAAAGCTCTGCTGAAGTCTCGATCCTGTTATTGAAAAGCATCTGGTAAAATCCGATTGCGAACTGATCCCCGATCTGCGGCTTAAGGTAATAATCGCTTAACTTCCAGGTATCGGTCGGAGAAATTGAGGTTGTATTTGTCAGAAGATGAATGTATTGCCTGGTCCTGTTATAATTGATCTTCAGGGAATTATTCTCTGCAATCCTGAAATTTACGGATAATCTCAATTCGGGACCGGCATATTTGCCTGAGATCGCCCCGGACCTGAAATCCAGTGTATCGATGACAGTGGATAAGCTTCTGGAGTACCTGTCATCATAAATCATAAATGTCTGATGACCAACAGAGAAGAATGACGACATTCTGATTCCTGCATTGATTGAGATCCTGTCTGTAAGAGTGAACTTTTCATCAAAATATAGTGCCGCTTCGTATGCTCTTTCACTTTCAATGGTATGAGGCGTTACAAGGGATGAATCACCGTTTGGAAGATAGCTCCCCGGCATCAGCGAATATCTGTTAAGATCAAGTCCAAATCCAGTCTCATGTCTTCCCTGGATCCGGTTAAAATCAGCCTTGATGCCTGTACTGTTTACCTTGTGAGACATGATACTGGCTTCTGAGGGAACATCCTGACTTGAGATATCATACCGGTAAAAGCTGTTATTAATTGAAAAATCAGACACAAAAATCCTGCTGAAAGAATGATGCCATTTCAAGGCGAGAATATTATTAACATAGCTGTAGGTTCTTTCGGAATTGATCTGGAAAAAGTCGTGACTTAAGTAGGAAGAGAAATCCAATTTATTGTCCTTGTTTATGTTACAGGTTATTCTTCCGTTCAGATCATAAAATGATGCCCTGCTCTTCTTAAGAATTGAATTATTGATCAGTCCGAGTATCCAGTCTGAATAAGTGGTCCGCGCTGCCAGTAAATATGTCAGG
>JBGPAO010000506.1:0-2687 GCA_041480755.1 Bacteroidia bacterium | reverse complement strand
TATTGAATATATGGGCCCCAACGACCGTTCAGTATCTGCAATTCCTTATCTTCAGGAAATTCTTTGATAATTTTTTTCTTAGCCTGGTCTCTCTTTTCAGTTATCAGGGTTATTGCATCATCAAGTCCAAGTGTCAGAGGATTGTCATTTCCTTTTCTAAGCGAATAAAATTTATTCTGATGTCGTATATATGGACCGAATTTACCAACCCCGGCAATAATTTCCTGTCCTTCGAACTGTCCGATTGTACGCGGCAGGTTAAAGAGGCCAAGCGCATCTTCCATTGTTATAGTTTCCATACTCTGGTTTTTCAGCAAACTTGTAAACCTTGGTTTTTCAGTGTCAGAAGCTTCACCAATCTGCACCATAGGTCCGAATGGACCCAGTTTTACGTAGACCGGTTTACCGGATACCGGATCATTACCCAGATTCCTTATTCCTGTCGGTTTAGGTTTTGATCGGGTAATCTCAACTACATTGTTATGAAAAGTGGGGTAGAAACGGTCAATCATACCCGTCCATTCCAGCTTTCCCTCAGCAATTTTATCAAATTCTTTTTCAACGTTTGCCGTGAAATTATAATCAAGGATATCAGCAAAATTATCCACAAGGAAATCTGTCACAAGTATCCCTATATCAGTCGGGAATAATTTGGCCTTTTCAGCACCTGAAATTTCAATTTTTTGTGATTCTTCAATTTTATTATCAGCGAGGGTTAAAACAGTAAGATTACGAGCTTTACCCTGGCGATCCTCTTTTATCACATATCCCCTGTTCTGGATTGTAGAGATAGTAGGAGCATATGTTGATGGCCTTCCTATGCCAAGCTCTTCAAGCTTTTTCACCAGGCTGGCCTCAGTGTATCTTGGAGGTGATTGGGTATATTTTTGAGTTGCCACAATTTTCTCCATTTCAAGTTCATCTCCCTTTTTTAATGGCGGCAATAGATCCTTTGTCTGTTCTTCATTTTCATCATCAGTTGACTCAAAATATATTTTCAGGAATCCATCAAATTTTATAACTTCTCCAGTCGCAATAAAGGGTTTTTCCAGAGTGGAAGCACTGATATCAATCGTTGTTTTTTCTATAACAGCTTCACTCATCTGGGAAGCGACTGTACGTTTCCAGATTAATTCATAAAGTCTTTGTTCCTGCCTGTTTCCTGTAACTGATCTGTTATTTATAAAAGTCGGACGGATAGCTTCATGTGCTTCCTGGGCTCCTTTGGTTTTGGTCTTAAAATTCCTGGTTTTTGAATATTCATTTCCAAATTCCGACTCTATAACTTTTTTAGCTGCTGCAAGGGCAGTATTGGAGAGATTGACAGAGTCAGTCCTCATATAAGTAATTTTCCCTGCTTCGTAAAGTTTTTGAGCAATGCTCATTGTCTGGGCGACAGAAAATCCCAGTTTGCGGCTTGCCTCCTGTTGCAGGGTGGATGTTGTAAAGGGTGGAGCCGGAGCTTTTTTCGAAGGTTTGGTAGAAAGCTCTGATATTATGTACCTGGCAGTTTTACATTTCTCAAGTAACCCGAGCACATCTTCCCTGGTTGCCGGCCGGCCATTATATTCAGCCTGCAGGGCATAGTTTTTTCCTTCCCTGGAGGCGTTAAAATTTCCGATGATTCTATATGACGAACCAGTCTTGAAACTATTTATTTCCCTTTCCCTTTCCACAAGCAGGCGGACAGCAACAGACTGGACACGTCCCGCAGATAAGGCAGGCTTAACTTTTTTCCATAATACAGGAGATAGCTCAAAACCAACAATCCGGTCGAGAATCCTCCTTGCCTGCTGAGCATTTACAAGGTTATAATCTATTCCCCTTGGATTCTTGATGGCATGATCAATTGCATCGTTGGTTATCTCATGAAAAACGATCCTGCGGGTCTTTTCAGGTGTGAGACTTAATACTTCGGCCAGATGCCATGCAATTGCCTCTCCCTCCCTGTCTTCGTCAGTTGCCAGCCAGATCAGATTAACATCACTGGCGGCTGATTTCAGTTCACTTACAACGTTTTTTTTATCCTGCGGGATTATATAACGAGGAGTATAATTGTTTTTCAGATCGATTCCAAAATCATCTTTTGAAAGATCCCTTATGTGCCCGAAGCTTGATTTCACAATGAAATCCTTGCCCAGAAATTCGCCTATTGTCTTTGCTTTTGCCGGTGATTCAACTATTACCAAATTTTCAGGCATACCCTTTCCCTCCAATAATTAATGGCACAAAGTAAGTTAAAAGGGTTGTGAACTTCCAAATTTTAAATCAAATTATTGTTAATTTTGGAATAAATCGTAGTTAGTATGTCAGCTATTCAACGTCGCAGAAAGATCTATATTATTGTTCTCTGGGCAATATACAGTATTCCTTTCCTTATACTGATAACGCTGTTTATTTTACTCGGCAGAGGCAAGCTTGGATATGTCCCGACTTTTCGGGATCTGGAAAATCCGGAAAATAATCTGGCATCCGAAGTCTATTCTGAAGACAGTGTACTGCTCGGTAATTTTTATCTTGAAAACAGGACATATGTTGGCTTTGAAGAACTTTCCCCGAACATAGTAAATTCACTTATTGCTACAGAAGATATTCGTTTTAATAAGCATTCGGGTATTGATGCAAGAGGCCTGGCCAGAGTGTTGTTTAAATCAATCCTGATGGGAAGGAAAAGTTCCGGGGGAGGG
>JBGPAO010000505.1:0-2688 GCA_041480755.1 Bacteroidia bacterium | reverse complement strand
CTTTACCGTTTTACGATTTCGATGCCAAGTCGGCAACTGTATTTTTCGGAATGGGAAGAAGATATACGGTCGCATTTGGGATAAGTTTTTAAAATAATAAACTATAATATATGAAAAGATTATTGTCATTTATTTGGATTGCACTTCTATTCCTCGATATATCGGGCCAGGTTATTGATATTTCCGAGGCCAGGAGCAAGGTAGTCGGCACAGTTGTTACAATAACCGGAGTTATTACTACCAGCGGGGAACTGGGTATTATCAGGTATATCCAGGATAATACTGCCAGCATCGGTGTATATAGTTATGATTTCTCTCTTGAAGCCTCAGCAGGTGACAGCGTTACAGTGACCGGGACAGTAAAAAATTATAATAACCTGCTTGAACTGGATCCAGTCTCTTCATGGACTGTTCATTCTTCAGGGCATAAACTCCCGGATCCAATAACAGTAACCATACCTGAATTGAATGATAATAATGAGGGAATGCTGGTAAAAATTGAAAATGTTCTCTTTGCGAACGGAGGAGCGTTATTTTCAGGTGGAACCTACTCCTTTTTATCAGGGGCTAACAGCTGTCAGATCTATGTCAGGTCCGGCGATAGTCCCCTGGTTGGAGAAATTATACCAAATCAACCTGTAGCACTTATAGGTATAAATTCACAATATAAAGCAGATTATCAGGTTCTTGTTCGCAGTTATGCTGATATTATACAGGGAAGCGCAATATATCTTACATCTATCCTCACCATGGATAACATCTCCCAATCAGGTTTCGATCTGCACTGGATTACAAATATTGCCGGTTCAACAGAATTGTTTTTTGGTAATACTCCGGAACTGGAGCTTGGTGTGTTGTCGGGTGCAGGAAACACAACAGAACATAATATCAGTGTAGGAGGCAGGGATCCATCGGAATTATTATATGTCCAGGCATTCAGTGTGGCAGGTGATGATACTGCCCGGTCGTCAGTTTCGCTGTTTATCACACAATCTGCTTCATCGGGAAAAATGAAGGTATATTTCAACAGGAGTGTCGATACTACAGTTTCGCAGGGAAGCAACGCGATACAATTATATGAGGCTATTGATGATACCCTTATCAGTTATATCAGCAGGGCAAAATATTCTGTTGATTTTACTATATATAATTATAATACCTTCAATATATCTGATATCACTGCAGCTTTGAATGCTGCATATTCCCGGGGCGTGGAAGTACGGATTATCTCCGACATGAATATGGAAGACAATGCCGGCTGGGATGAACTTGATCCCGGGATAGGGCGCATTATCAGCCCTGTAGAAAACTTTGATTTAGGCATAGGGATCATGCACAATAAATTTGTTGTTTTCGATGCTCTTTCATCTGATCCCATGGATCCAATCGTCTGGACCGGTTCGACAAATTTTACAGAAGGGCAGATCAACGAGGATCCAAATAACGTGATCATTATCCAGGATCAGAGCCTGGCTAAAGCTTACCGTATCGAATTTGAAGAAATGTTCGGAAGTACAGGCCTGCAGCCTGATACCTTAAAAGCAAGGTTCGGTGGTACAAAAACCAATAATACACCCCACGAATTTATTATCGGAGGATCAAGAGTTGAATCTTATTTCAGTCCTTCGGACGGCACTAATGCGAAAATCGAAGAAACAATCAAGACAGCTGATTACGGACTTTATGTAAATACAATGATCATTACAAGGGATTTTCTTGCCAGTGCTATTGCAGACCGGGCAGATGCAGGGGTAGATGCGAAAGTTATAGTTAATTCTGAAACTGAAAGCAATATAGGCAATGTCGTAACAATCCTTCAGTCACTGGGTATCAATTTTAAGGATTATACAGGAACAGGCATTCTTCATAATAAAGTAATGATTGTGGATCCCTTCCATCCTGATGCAGATCCGCTTGTCCTGACAGGCAGTCATAACTGGAGCTCATCTGCTGACCTCCGCAATGATGAGAATTCACTTATTATTCATAACGCGGATATAGCAAATATATATTACCAGGAATTTGTCGAAAGATTCAGGGATGCCAAAGTAATTGGCCTGCTTCCGGAAACCAATAACGATTTTGTTACAATGGACCAGGGAGATACATTAACATATGATGTATTCGCCAATGATGAAATCCCCGGAGCTGTCACTCTTGTCATCACCACTCCTCCGAATCATGGTACAGCATCCGGCAATAATAGCGGTATTGTCACTTATATACCTGATCCTGCCTTCACCGATGATCTCGACACGTTGAAATATGAGGTATGTTCTGTGGCAAATCCTGCATTCTGCGATTCAGCAAAAATGGTTATCTACGTGATGCGTGCGATCGGGACATTTGAAATTCAGAAGACCGGGTTCAGCATTTATCCTAATCCGTCAGACGATTTTATTTACCTTGTCAGCCAGGGAAACATTGCGGAGTGTGCACTTACTATCTACAATCTTAACGGACAAAAGCAATGGACTGAAAAGCTGGATCTGGTATCAGGTTCTAACCCGGTTCCCGTTGCCAGGAATGTACTTCCGGGAATATATATTCTCGAAATCAAGACCCAGTTTAATACAAGCAGACTAAAACTGATTTTAAGATAATTCTGAATTCAGAATTCAGAATTCAAAATTCTATTCATACCTGAGAGCATCGGCCGGGTTTTTCATTGAAGCGCCTATAGCCTGT
>JBGPAO010000504.1:0-2702 GCA_041480755.1 Bacteroidia bacterium | reverse complement strand
GAAGCTGGAAGAAGCCCTGGATTTTTATGCACCCGAATCTCGGCCAGAGGTGGAGGCAGTAGTGAAGAAAGCGGCGGAAACGGGCGAACCTTACACTCTTGAATCCCTTTTCATACCGCAAGGCAGCAAAGACAAAATTTGGGTGCGATCGATTGGAAGAGCCGTTTACAGCGGCGGTAAAGTAGTAAAACTTGCCGGGACATTTCAGAATATTGATAAATATAAAAGGGCAGAGGAGGCGCTGCGAAAGGAACGTCAGCGGCTTCAGGATGTGTTGGAAGTCATGCCGATGATGGTATGCGTGCTAACACCGGATTACCATGTAGTATTTGCAAATCGTGCATTCCGGGAGAAGTTTGGCAATTCGCATGGCAGACACTGTTATGAGTATTGTTTTGGGAAAAAAGAACCGTGTGACTTTTGTGAATCATACAAGGTCTTGAAAACCGGAAAGCCTCATAGATGGGAGGTTACAGGCTCAGACAGTGCTACCATTATCGACGTTTATGACTTTCCATTCACCGATGTGGATGGTTCAAAATTGATTCTCGAGGTGGATGTCGATATCACCGATCGCAAGCAGGCGGAAGAGGCACTGCAGAAGAGTGAGCGAAAATTCAGGCAGATGTTTGAAACTTTAACTGAAGGAATAGTATTCCAGGATAATCATGGTAAGATCATTGATGCCAATCCGGCTGCACAACAGATACTCGGCCTGACTCTTGACCAGATGCAGGGACGAACTTCACTGGATCCACTATGGAGATCAATACATGATGATGGGGCAGAGTTTCCCGGTGAGACCCATCCGGCCATGATAGCGCTTAAAACGGGCAAAGTGATAAAAGATGCCGTTATGGGAGTTTATAATCCAAAAATCGATGATATCAGGTGGATTTCAATTAACGCCAGGCCCCTGTTCCAGGAAGGAAAAAAAATACCATTCCAGGTTTATACGAATTTCAAGGATATTACCGAAAGAATTATCGCAACAAGAACCTTAAAAGAAAGCGAAGTACGGTACAAAGACCTGGTGGAAAAAGCAGGTGTTGCGATAATTATCGATGACCTGGAAGGCAAATTAGTTTATGCCAACAGGGAATTTTCCAGGTTGTTCGGATATTCCATGAAAGAGATAAATAAAATCACTCAAAGAGATTTTATACATCCCGATGATTTTGAGCGTGTTAACAGTATACACCGGCGGAGACTTCTGGGAGAACGGACTCCGGTAAGTTACGAATTCAGGAGCGTTAAAAAGAATGGTGATTTCTTCTGGGTTGAAACTAAAGTTACCAAATTGAAACGGGATGGTAAATTTACCGGGACCCGCAGCTACCTGTGGGATATTAACCAGCGGAAGGAAGCTGAAAATGCAATAAAGCACAGCGAGGCCAGGTTCAGGGAATTATTTTCACACATATCGAGCGGTGTTGCCATTTATGAATATGTGCCGGACCAGGATGAATTTATTTTCAGGAATATGAATGAAGCCGGTTTCAGGATCACGCAAATAACTGACAAAGAAAAGGTTATTGGGAGAGATATTTTGGCTGTGTTCCCAGGTGCTAAAATTATGGGCCTGACGGATATGATGAGGAAGGTGATGAAAAGCGGTAAACCCAACCAGTTATCCGCTTCGTACTATAAAGATGACCGGATTGAACTATATGTTGATAATCATATTTATAAGCTACCCACTGGTGAAATCATATCCGTTTTTAATGACATAACGGAAAGAATTGTTGCAGAGCAGGATATCTGGCGCAACTATGAAGAAATTAAAAAACTGTCACAGCATATTGAAACCATAAGGGAAGAAGAAAGAAAAATGATCGCCCGTGATCTGCATGACGATCTTGGACAGATTCTCACTGCTGTAAAAATGGATATAAGCTGGATCAGGAACAAAATACCGGTTGAAAAAACAGGAATTAAGAAAAGATCTGAATCGGCTATTCAGATTGTTGATCAGGCTATCCAGAGCATCCGGCGCATTTCATCGGAACTGAGGCCGGTCATACTTGATGATCTTGGACTGTTCGAAACCCTTAAAGCCCATATCCGGGATTATGAGAACCGGTTCAAAATAATTGTAAATTATAAATTCCCGGAAACAGAACCTGAACTTAAACCCGATCAGCAAATATCTGTTTTCAGAATTATACAGGAAGCTTTAACAAATACAGCAAGGCATTCCGGAGCTTCTGCAGTGGATTTGGATATAAGGAAAAAAGATGATAACTTGAAAATATTAATCCGGGATAATGGAATCGGTATACCTGATCAAAAGTTATATTCTACCGATTCATTTGGATTGATCAGCATGAGAGAACGGGTACTGCAATGGGAGGGGGAAATAACTGTCAGGGGGAAGGAAAATGAAGGAACAACAATCAATGTTAGTATTCCTCTAAAATAGTATGAATTAAAACCTTATCAAATGACAGAATTTCTTATAATTGACGATCATCCCATTGTGCGGAAAGGCATCCGGCAGATACTTGAGGAGATGCCGGGAAAAATCCATGTAACAGAAGCGGGAAATGCTTCAGAAGGATTGGGAAAGTTTCATGAGAGGAGATATGATCTGGTCGTGCTGGATATTAACCTGCCAGGCAGGAGTGGACTGGATATACTGCAGGATATAAAACTCCTGAAACCTGATGTGAAGGTGCTGATGATCAGCATGTATCCAGAAG
>JBGPAO010000503.1:0-2715 GCA_041480755.1 Bacteroidia bacterium | reverse complement strand
GAACCGCTGAGAAATAAATGCTTATAAATCAATCAGACAATGTTTTCCAACAATAAGGAGATTGCTTCAGTCGTCATTCTTCCTCCTTCGCAATGACGCCGTTTAGTAGGTGTGGAGAGAAGGGTAGGACATTGGCGCCGGAGGCGCCAATGTCCCACCCTTCTCCTTGATAATCAATGCAATCGTCATTGCGAGGGAGGAACGACCGAAGCAATCTCTTTCCCCCGGTACGGTTTTGTCATTGGTAAGGAACCGACTGAAAAATCTGATAATACTGAATCATCCCGATAGATCGGACAAGATGTTCAGGATGACTTTAATATAGAAGAAACGGCCATGATTTAAATTATTGTAAAGACATTATATATCCTTTCCAGGGCTTCTTTCAGCACTGAACGCGGACACCCGATATTGATCCTTTGAAAACCATCACCGCCGGTTCCAAAACGCGCGCCATTGTTTAGGCCTACCTTTGCTTTCCCGATAAGGGATAAGGGACGTTAGCTCAGTTGGTTCAGAGCGCATGCTTGAAAGGCAAGAGCATTTATTTAACCAAATAAAACCCTCCCAACAAATCTAAAGGTAGTCTCGGAGACTTGTGGACCCTTCAAGAGTTCCAGATTTCCCAGGATTTTTCTGCCTGCAGTTCGAGCATTTTCTGACCGTTAATGCAATTCGTTCCTTTCTGGCAGCCGAACCTGAGGAATTCGGTTTCCGGGGGATTATAAACGAGGTCATATAGCAGATGATCAGGCGTCAGAAGATCATATGGGATATCAGGAAATGAACCGATTTCAGGAAAAGTGCCAAGCGGGGTTGTATTGATAATTAGTAAATGTTTTTGTATTATAGAAATACAAAGGTCATGGTAGCCTAATTCTCCGCTTTCGGGCTTCCTGGAGACAAAAAGGTATTTTATTCCCAATTCATCAAGCACAAACGCAACTGCTTTTGAGGAACCGCCGGTTCCAAGGATCAGGGCGTTTCGATGTCCTGAATCAAGGTTTGGAACAAGGGAATCGCGAAAGCCATAATAATCGGTATTGTATCCGGCTATCGCCTTCCGCGATCCGTCCTGAAAGAACTTCAGGGTATTTACTGCTGATATCTTTTTTGCAACAGGATCGATCTTATCAATATAATTAATTATTTCCTCCTTATAAGGTATGGTTACATTGAGTCCGAGTAAATCAGGATGTGTTTTGACAAGCTCCCGGAAACCGGATAAATTCTGTAACGGGAAATTGCGGTATTCAAAATCCCTGATGCCTTCTTTTCTGAATTTTTCTGAGAAATAACCGGCCGAGAAAGAATGAGACAGAGGATAACCTATGAGTCCAAGTAATTTCATAATTTCTTATCCTGGTATTTCTCAGGCAGAAAATTGAAAAAGGTATCCCCGCGAAGTCCGAGCCTGAGTGTTTCCAGCGCAACAACCTCCTGTGTGGCAATATTCCCAAGGTTTACGTTTGCACCCAGCAGCTTAATGAACCATGCTTGCTGGCTTTTGTTGGGAGCTTCCCATATCACATCCTCGATCTTCACATGGCCGATAATATCATCTATCAGGCTGATATTGGCTGATCCATCCTTATTATAAATTCCTATCGTCCCGCTCTCCCTGGCTTCGCAAATTACTTTCCAGGAACCAGCGGCCAGCTCAGTTTTCATCATACTAATCCATTTGTCAGGAGGGATATCGACACCGGCAACTTTTGAACCAACCTCTGAAAGCACTGTAACCTGGTCTGACAGAAGGCGGATATAATTTAATTTTTCATCATGAGGCATAGCCATTGAGCCATCTGATATTTCAGCAGCATCAAGGCTGTATTTATCAACTAGCTTGCGGTAGTCATCAAATAATCCCCGGATGATAAAGGCTTCGAACATAGTACCTCCAAAATATGTCCGTATTCCGGCCTCCTTGAACAGGCTTATCTTTTTTTCAAGCTGGTTTGTGATGAGGCCTGTGCCAAAACCAAATTTCACCAGATCAGTGAACTGGGCGGATGATTCAATAAAATTAGCTGCTTCCTGGACACTCAATCCTTTATCCATCATCATAGTTAGTCCTGATTCCCTTGGTTTAGCGGGCCTTTCAGGAACAAATGGAAGTTGGTAATTCATAATTTTGTATTATTTTATTAGTTTTTATGATCATGTTCTGACCATAAAAATAGTAAATATGAATTAACTTCCCTGGATGGAACTAAAACAAGAGTTAAAACTATTGAAAAAGAATGCCAAACCTCAATTCAAGCCTGTTATATCTTGTAGTAAGAATTGAAGTTTCCCCTGACCATTCATAAGTCCTTTCAGTTTTGATTCCCTGGTATCTGTACGACAGGTTTATTTCGAATGAACTTCTGTCACTGACCCATATAAAGACACCGGCTCCAGTACCGAATGTAAGCCCTCCAAAGGAATTATAACTCTCGCCCCAGTAACCTGCCGGGTCTTCCAGGGCGAAGGAATACCCTGTCTTTAATCCTATAAAAGGTGTAATCCTGCTCTTCACAAGTATTACTCTTGTATCGGCATAAATAGGAAGCATCAGGCTTTCAAACAGTTCGATACCGATTCCTGCTCCGGCTATGAACCTGGATGCAAAAGAATATCCGTTAAAAGATGATACCGAAAAAATTGCATTCTGATTATTGTTCCCGGTTGCAGCCAGTACTCCAAAATCTGTAATATTTATATAACCTTTCG
>JBGPAO010000502.1:0-2732 GCA_041480755.1 Bacteroidia bacterium | reverse complement strand
GAATTTTTATATCAGGAAAAAAAGAGAATATAATCGATTAAGTTTTTAACTGCTTTTGTTAGTAATTAATCTGTCTGATTCTCTCCAAAGAAATAAGAATTTATTTAATTTTAGTTCGCTTTAATTTCAGGCACAGTTTTTTGGTGAATCGAAAAAAACAGCTGAATTTACCCCGATCACAGAATAAAAATCAATATAGCTCCAGGTTCATGTCAATACCAGAAATGCCCATTATCCTGATTGCAGATGATGATCCATCCTGCCAGTTGCTGTTAACCGAATTTCTGAAACCGCTTGAAGTCAGAACCGTTATTGTGTCAGATGGAACACAGGCCTTTGAGGAGTGTGTCGGGAATCTTGATATTCAGATTGTAATTATGGATATAAGAATGCCTGTGATGGATGGACTGGAATCTGTCAGGCTGATCAGGAAATACAGGCCCGATCTCCCCGTTATCATATATACCGCTCTTAATAGCCAGGAATACAAGTACTTTTTCAGGAAGCTCAACTGCAACGATTATTTCGTAAAACCAGTCTCTCCCCGGATTGTGATTGAAGCTGTTGCAAAATACCTTAACATCTGCACTGATATTTACAGTGCCAACAATTAGAATAGTTTACAGGTAAGGTATCAGTTTCTCGAGTCCGACAATCCTTGAACCCTTCAGCAATATGTTTGCATTGCTGACAGGATTTGAACCAAGCCATTCAGACATCTCCTGTACACTTCTGAAGCGTGTGTAACCAGCTGGCAATGAAAATTTATAAAAGGAATTACCTACAAGGAATATCCTTTTAATATTAAGTTCGTTGAGAAGAGATAGAAGGGAAAGATGCTCTTCTTCTGATGCTTCCCCGAGTTCAGCCATTTCTCCGATTATAAGCATTTTATTTTCACCGGGACTTTTCTGAAAATTCCTGATAGCTGCCTGCATGCTGGTTGGATTTGCATTGTATGCATCAATAAAGAGTGTGTTATGCTTTGTTTTCATAACCTGTGACCGGAGATTATCGGGACTGTAATCCATTATTGCCTTAACCATTTTTTTAATATCTATCCCGAAATATGATCCCACACCCAGGGCAGCAAGAACGTTATCAGTATTAAAATCACCCAGCATCCTGGTCCTGATGTTTAAATTGTTGGCGGATTGACTGCCAGGACTGGCAGTTATGCTCAGATAGGGATCTGATTTACCGGTCTCTCCTCTGAAGATTGTGCCTTCACAGTTGCCATACCTTATGATCTCTCCTGAGTAACCGGTCAACATATCCATTAAGACCCGGTCACTGCAATTAACAAAAACTTTGCCCTTCGAATCCTGTAAATAATCGTACAGTTCCCTTTTTGCTTTCATCACTCCTGCAACTGAGCCGAAACCTTCCAGGTGTGCCCGCCCGATGTTTGTTATCAATCCATATCCCGGCTGAGCAATCCTGCACAGCCCTGCTATCTCTCCCGGATGGTTGGCTCCCAGCTCCACAACTCCAAACTGATCTTTTGATTTTATACTCAGGATTGTCAGCGGTACACCAATATGGTTATTCAGGTTGCCCTGGGTTGAACAGACTGTGTATTTACAGGACAATACTTTTGCTATTAAATCCTTTGTGGTAGTCTTTCCATTTGAACCTGTTATCGCAATAACACTGGTTTTTAATTTTTTACGGTGATATGACGCCATCTGCTGCAATGCAGACAGAGTATTATCAACAATAAGTATCCGGGGGTCACCTGCGACTGACCTGTCATCTGCAACGGCATACGCTGCCCCGTTTCGCAGCGCCAGAGCAACGTAAGTATTTCCATCGAATTTCTCACCGTTGAGTGCAAAAAAAATAGAATCCTTGACAGTTTTTCTTGTATCGGTTGAAATATAAGGAAATCTGCAGAACAGCCGGTAAAGTTCTTTTATATTCATTATGAAATCCAAAAAAAAACCTCATTATTGAAATGAGGTTTTTATATGATATTTATGATACGGCTCTTTATATTCCGGCGGAGCTGCCAACCCTGTTCATTGCACATCTGAAACCAAGGTCATCCTTTGCTGCATCTTCGTCGAGGAATCTCCGTGTTCCGGGACTCATCCAGTATGCGCGGTCTTTCCATGAACCTCCTTTATAAACCCTTGCGCGGTTATTAACAAGGGAGGTTATGTCCTCCTGATATTGCGAATACATCTGTTCAGCCTTTAATGCAAAAGTATCAGGTTCTGCTTCAGTAATTGACTGCAGGCTGGAATAAAAGTCTCCGTCGAGATAATCCTGGTAGTCGGCTTGCCGGTAATTCTGGGTGTAGTCCTGGACATCACGCTGGTCGAGATCCCTGTACTTAAGCTCACCATATTTATCTTTTTCAACCAGTTGTCCGGTTGCCGGATCTCTCTCCAAAGTCTGGAAGACATTTCCCCTGAACGGGCGGAAGTCACTGAAATCAGAATATGATAATGCCCTGTATACGTCCTGAACCCATTCATTGACATTTCCAGCCATACAATACAGTCCGTAATCATTTGGCCAGAATGACAGCACTGGTGCAGTTATAGCTGCTTCATCATTCAGGTCGCCGGCCATACCCATATAGTCACCCCTGCCTCTTACGAAATTAGCTCTGAAATCACCAAGGCTCTGTCTTGAGTCATTCCTGAGTGAATGCCCATTCCATGGATATATTTTTCTGTCAAATAAAAGTTCTTCATATGTATTGCCAATTAATCCGAGAGCAG
>JBGPAO010000501.1:0-2749 GCA_041480755.1 Bacteroidia bacterium | reverse complement strand
CATCGCCTATAATACATCATACATAATACATAATACATAATACATAATACATAATACATAATACATAATACATTTTATACCTATCTTTAGTGACCTTGAAGTTAGTTATGTGCAACCCGGCACCTGATTCCAGATTCGTATCGACACAAAACAAGAGCCAAACAGCAACAAAATTAATGTTGTCACTGGAGACCATGAGTTTTTTATTCCAGTGCAGAAAATGTATGCCAGTTGCGGATTTCTGGAGCACAGGTGACTGGAACAGTTACAATAGAAATGGTTTTACCAAACCCACCATGGTGCCGTCACAAATTCTGCATAAACCAGGATATCGAAAAAAGCATGTGCTGACAGTGACGGCAGAAGACTTTTTGATAAATGCCTGACTGTACCGAATAATATCCCTGCAAGGAAGGTCCAGAAGACCAGAAAACCAACATTGATATCTGCCGTGACCGCCGGAGAAAGGAACAAACAGAATTTATAACCGGTATGTGATAATGTACTGAATAAGATCGAAAACGGTCCATTAATGCTTCTTGCGTATTCCTGCAAAAATCCCCTGAAAACCAGCTCCTCAACACAGCCTATAAGTGCCGCAGTAATTACAAAAAGATGGAGAGATGCTGGAAACAAGCTGATACCCAGATGCCAGCGGTACATGACAACAAGCATAATGCCCATCGCAATTCCTATTATGAGGTACAGAAGAGTTATTTTACAGGAGATATATTCACCTGTTATCTTTTTTAGATCTGAGAACGACCTGAGATTTTTGCTGATAATGAAAGCAGACATTAAAAGTGCCGCAAACGCTAGAAGCCGGATCGGAAATTTAAATTGAATGAAAAATGAAAAGACCATTAGCCCGAGGCTGCATAAAATTGCTCCGGATAAAACAGTAAGTCTTTTTTTCCCTGACATTACTGATCATTATGACTTTATTCCATTCTGAAGCCTCCTGCCGAAGAATCTGAATATAAGTACCAGCGGTACAAGAAGCAGAAGCCATCCGGATCCAAGACAGAAACCTTCGTTGGCAACGATGCGTGCACCGGGTAATGATAATTTTATTTCAGCTTTATTTACCGGGTCAGCAAGAAAATCATGGGGTAGCGAAAGGTACTTTAAGCTGCTGAGAGTTTTAATTGTGGCAATATCCGCAACAGTATCATTAATAACCAATCCATAAAGCATTCTGAGTTTTGATAAAGCCTGAAAACTGCTGATTGTATCATTTTTGATCAGTTCGATGACTTCAAGATCAGGATGTGTATCAATAAACGAGTTGAATTCTTCCTGCGTCACATTTGAAGAAAACGTCATCCACCTGAGCAGAGGTAATTTGATCACATCCGGATCATAAATCAGTTCATCACCTGTAACAGACAATACCTCAAGTTTCGTATGACCATTTATTAAATCCAGGTTTTTGATTTCATCCGATACATTGATAACCAGCTCTTTCAGATTATCGAGTGGATTCAGTATTGAAATATCCAGACTTCCTGAAGTCTGAATAATAAGTCTTTCAATCTGTTTATTGTTTACTAGAAAGTTATCCGTTAAAACAACATCATCATCCAGTTCTGTAAGGAAAAGCTGTTTCAGTTCAGGCATGGAGGGCAATGGATCGGTGATCACCGAATCATTTAATGTTATCATCAGGATCTCAAGGTTAGTCAGCCTGGAAAGCTGGTCGTAGTCACTCTGGATAAGACTCGTTCCGGCAATAATCCGCGGATTGAAAATTTTAAGAAGCTCTGCCATGTCCCTGAAGTTCCCCGGAAGGTAGATACCTGCATTGGGTTTGATTTCAGCCAGCCCGGCCAGGTAAGGGAGATAACTATCCGGGAACTTTGATTGTACGTTAATAAACTGAAGCGTTGAAAAATCATTCTCTGTTAGATTTTTAAACCATGGTATCGTGTCATTTTTTATCGGGATGTTAATTGAATATATTTTATCATTGACATACAGAATACTGTCAGTGTATTTGAATAAAAACCTGTTTTGCGAAGTGGGGTCATTGTACACAAACAAGTATTCGTCGCACCAGAACAGGTCACCGTTACTGCCCATTATTACAGCAGGATTTATACTGTCTGACTCATTTAACATTAGTAAGTATGATTTGGATAAGTTGTTTATTTCGTCTACGCCGGTAAATTCAAGAATGGAATAGGATTCACGCTTGCTTGTGCATGAGTTGAAAAACAGGATCAGCACAAACAGTATAAAGAAACAGGAATGGCTGTTGAGACATCTGTATCTCACCTTGAAATTATTCAGACTTTTCATGATTTTATTTATTAACTGCACTAATAATCAAAATGTTAAAGCAAGTTACGAGATTTCCACGGATAAATCCCAAAATATTTTAGCAAAAAATGCCCCCTGCTCCCAGCTTTTACATCGCTGTCTTACGGTCGTGCAGTCGTACAGTCGTACAGTCGTACAGTCGTGCAGGTCGTGCAAGTCCTAATTCAATATAGACTTGCAGAACTGCAGAACCGCAAAACTGCAGAACTCATACAGCCATCAGCCCTTTACCCTGAGCTGTTCTATTCCTGGTGACACCACATCTTTAATCGCAAATCCAGCAAGATCAATGATCTGCGGGATTTTGTATTTCAGGGGGTGATGCCTGCCTGTATTTTAATTTTTAATCATGAGAGTGCTTGTACTATGTTATAGTACGCACAAGTAGTCAACCTTCATGTAGGAAAAAGAATTACTCCCTCTTTTT
>JBGPAO010000500.1:0-2755 GCA_041480755.1 Bacteroidia bacterium | reverse complement strand
TTCAATATTTATTTTTGTTCTGAGAATTCAAAATACTTTTGTATTGCAGAATTTTTCTTAGATTTACGACTGTTTGAATAGTTATTATCCAGTAAACCTAAAATTTTTATCTATGAAAAGACTTGTTCTCTTCCTAACATTGCTTGCGTTTAGCGCACTGCAATTGTTGCAAGCACAGGCAGTGGAAATAAGCGGTACAGTAAGGAGTTCTGATGATGGATCTCCTATGCCGGGAGCATCTGTAATCGTAAAAGGTACCACAATCGGGACTATTTCCGATGCAAACGGTAACTATGTACTACGAGTACCGCCTAATGCATCTGAGCTGGTTGTCAGCTTTATGGGTATGAAAACCCAGGATGTCAGAATAGAAGGACGCACGATTATTGATATCATGCTGGAAGTTGATATTCTGGGACAATTTGAAGTGGTTGTAACCGCATTGGGTATCAACCGTGAAAAAAAATCCTTAGGATATGCAGTCCAGGAAGTCTCCGGAGAGGAGATTAATAAAGTAAAATCGGACAACTTTATTAATTCGATGGCAGGTAAAGTCTCTGGTGTTTATGTTAAACCCAATGGAAACATAGGTGGATCAACCAACATCGTTATCCGTGGCGCAAAGTCATTTATTGGAAACAACCAGGCTATGTTTGTTATTGACGGTGTGCCTATCGATAATTCCATTATCAATAATGATGGTCAGGTTTCAGGCCGGAGTGGCTATGATTATGGTAATACTGCTTCGGATATAAATCCCAATGATATTGAATCTATCAGTGTGCTTAAAGGAGCTGCTGCTACCGCCCTGTACGGTTCACGTGCAGCCAATGGTGTTATAATGATTACAACCAAGAAGGGATCAATGCAGGCAGGCAAAGCTTTGGGAGTATCTCTTAATTCAAGTGTTTCATTTGGTTTGTATGATAAGAGTACATTCCCGAAATATCAGACGCAATATGGAGGTGGCTACGGACCTTATTACAGCGGTGGAAATCATCCCGGACTTGAAGAATTTGATCTGGATGGGGATGGATCAGACGACCTTGTTGTTCCATTTTATGAAGATGCTTCTATGGGAGAAAAGTTTGATCCAAACCTGATGGTATATCAATGGGAATCGCTGTATCCGGAATCAGCAACCTACCAGCAGAAAACGCCATGGGTCGCAGCTAAAAACGGGCCTGGTAGCTTTTTTGAAACAGCTGTTTCATTGACGAATAATATAGAGCTGGTTGGCGGTGGTGAGAAATTAACTTACCGGCTTTCTTATACAAATCTTAACCAGACTGGTATAATGCCTAATAGTTTGTTAAGAAAAAATAACCTCATGCTTACAGCGACTAATAATCTTACCAAGAACTTTAAAGTTACTGCCTCTGCCAATTATATTAACACGAAAGGAAAAGGACGTAATTCAACAGGTTACAGCGATAATATCATGTCATCATTCCGTCAATGGTACCAGGTGAATGTGGATATTAAGGCTCTTGAAAAATTATACAATGAAACACATAGAAACATGACCTGGAATCCTACATATTACGATGATTTAAGCCCGATTTACTGGGATAATCCATACTGGACAAGGTTCCAGAATTATGAGACGGATGAAAGAGACCGGATCATTGGGTACGTTCAGGCAGATTATAAGATAACCAGTTGGCTCAATTTAATGGGCCGGGCTTCTGTAGATACTTATAGTAATTTACAGGAGGAAAGAAGGGCTGTTGGTTCTGTTCCGGGTGAACTTGGGGTTGGAAGGCCTGATGTAACATCAGGATATTCAAGATTTAACCAGTCCTTTAAGGAGTTCAATGTTGATTTTATGGCTAATTTTAATAAAGATCTTACGGAAAATATAAATCTTACTGCACTACTTGGAACAAATATCCGCCGTTTGACAGACGACCGGGTGTTCGCTTCCACAAATGGTGGACTGAGTGTTCCTGAAGTATATGCACTTAATGTCAGTGCAAGCCCGATGCTGCCTCCGGAAGAAAATTTACAACAGATTGGTACAAACGGAATTTTCGGAGGTGCTTCCCTTGCTTTCTATAATCTGATTTACCTTGATGGTTCCTATCGTATGGACCAGTCATCCACTCTGCCTTCAGATAACAGGACATACTTTTATCCATCTGTTTCATTAAGTTTTCTGTTTTCTGAGCTTGCTGATGCCAGCTGGCTGCAATATGGTAAAGTCAGATTGAACTATGCAGAAGTTGGTAATGGAGGCCAGTGGGGTTATTTGCGTGATATTTATAATACTGCTTCACCTTTTGGAAATAATTCAGTTGCTTCAGTTTCAAGTACAAAAAGAAATCCTGATCTTAAGGAAGAAAGAACAAAAAGCCTTGAAGCTGGCATTGAAATGAACATGTTTCAGAACAGGTTAAAACTGGATGCAGCTGTATATCAAGCCACCACAGTAGATCAGATTATGCCGGTTGATTTATCACTAGCAACAGGTTATACCAACCGTATCTATAATGCCGGTGATATGGAAAACAAAGGCATTGAAGCGAGTCTGACTGGCGTTCCAGTTAAAACTTCTGATTTCCAGTGGGATATTTCATTAAACTGGACAAGAAATGTGAATGAAGTAAAGAAATTATTCGGAGATATTCAGAATCTTACAATCGAGGGTGGATTACAGGGTGGTGTTTCGATTAATGCACGTATTGGTGAACCTTATGGAACCATTCAGGGATCGGATTTTGTTTACCATGAAAACGGCGAACGTATTGTCCGT
>JBGPAO010000499.1:0-2756 GCA_041480755.1 Bacteroidia bacterium | reverse complement strand
GTTTTTAAGGTTTTTCATGAGCTCCTCGCCACCTGCCGTCAGTTTATTCAATCACACTTATAAAAATTTTGAAAAAATAAAACTGGTTCAGAATATTTTATACCTTTGTGTATAATACCAAAAGGTATAATACTAATTAGTATAAAAATATCAATGCGATGAAGAATTCACCATTTATTTACGGCAGTACCGTCAGCAGGCGTTCGTTTACGAACCGTGAAAAAGAAATTAAAAAGCTAACAGGTAATTTTCTTGGAGGCATTAATACAATGGTCATATCTCCAAGGAGATGGGGCAAATCATCCCTGGTTGAAAAAGTAACTGATTCAATAAGGATTGATCATCCTGATGTAAAGATAGCCATGATAGATCTGTTCACAGTAAATGGGGAGGAGGAGTTCCTGGAAAAATTCGCTGCAGAAGTTCTGAAAGCTTCATCGTCCAGATGGGAAGAGTGGATAAGGAATTCTAAAAAACTCTTTAAAAATATCATTCCAAAGATACAGCTGAGTGCGGATCCGGTAAGCAGTTTCACTATAAGTTTCGACTGGGAGGAGCTAAAGAAACACAGTGATGAAATACTTAATCTTCCAGAAAAGATAGCAAAAGAGAAGAAAATCAATCTTATAGTATGTCTTGATGAGTTCCAGGTTATAGCCGGTTTTAAAGGATACCCTGAACTTGAAAGAAGGCTGAGGGCCGCCTGGCAAAGGCATAAAGCAGTTACATATTGCATTTATGGAAGTCAGCGTCACATGATGACAGAAATATTCAATAATCCGTCAAAGCCGTTTTACAGGTTCGGAGACATAATACTTCTGCAAAAGATTGAACGCAGTAACTGGATCAGTTTCATATGTGAAAGTTTTTCAGGTACAGGTAAGATCATCACCGTGGAAGAAGCTGGAATGATAGCTGATCTGATGCAGTGCCATCCATGGTATGTTCAGCAGCTCTCGCATTATACATGGAACCTGACAAGGAAAAGTGCGACCAAAACGGATATCCTTACGGCTTTGAATGAATTGATTAACGCAAATCTGCCTCTCTATCAGAAAGAAACAGAAATTTTAAGCTCTACCCAGCTAAACCTTCTGAAAGCTGTGGCAGGAGGGGAAAAGCATTTGACATCTGCGACAGTAATGAACTATTACCGGCTGGGAACACCACGGAATGTAAGCAAGAACAAGGCTTTACTTATAAATAATGATATTATAGGAGAATCGGAGAGTAGTTATTACTTCCTCGATCCTGCATTTGAACTCTGGTTCCGGAAATCATTTCTTAATGAACCATACCGGATTTGATACCTCATATAATTACTTTTCGCACCGTCTTCTTACTTTTTCCTTTTGCCTTTCAGAATTTATATATCGCCCATCGCCTATAATCCATAATACATAATGCAGGCCGTTAAGCCGTTACGCCATTATATCTTGGCGCCTTAATTAAAGTTATTTGTATTTTTTAGGACTTTAAGAACCTTAAAGACTTAAAAGATTTGTTTCACCTTTTATAGTTATACTCCAGCCATCTTGAAAAGAAAACATCATAGACAATCCATTTTTTTCCGTCACGTGTTATCATTTCCTTATCCTCCAGTGCCTTCAATGATGTAATTACAGAACTGGCACTTGTCAGATTATGGCTTGTTATAAAATTTCCGGAAGTAGGCTGTGTGATACCGTCTTCGATCGCGATAGCCTGTAAAAGTCTGAATTGATGTGCCGGGATAAGATTCCTGTAGCTGATAAATAATGGTTCAAATGATACCAGTATTTCATAAAGTATTTTGTTGATAAGGTTGTCGCCAATATTAACCTGGCTGTTTTCATAAAGCATATTGCAGACATATTGTACATTATACGTATGGACCCTGGTCCAGGAAAAAACCTTTTGCAGTACTTCAGGATCAATTTTCCTGCCAGCTTTCAGGAAAAGCTCATAGATGAATTTGCTGTATTCATCCTCTTTGATTTTATCCAGATACATAAGCTCGGAGCTTTGATAAAATGGCCTGTCTGCTGATAAGAACATATTTTCAAGCATATGCCGGCTGCTTCCGGAAAAAATAAATGGTATTGACGGATATGATTGTATTACAGATCTGAGCAGATGCTCAATATTCTTTTCAGGATATTTGCTGATCTGCTGAAATTCATCAAACATGAAAACAAGGTCCTGTTTTATTTCTGATATCAGTTGCAGAATACTGTTGAATCCCGATTGTACATCAGATGCTGATTCAATACTGAGCTCTATTGCCGGTTGTCCGGTCAGACTGTCGTATGTAAGTTTAGGTCTTAGCGATGAAAGAACTGACAATATTTTAGCAAAAAAACCCTTTTCGTTTTTCTTCATTTGAACCAGGGCAGAAGAAATTGAATTCAGCATTTCATTTCCGTTCATTGTCGGCAGGAGATCGACATAAATTACCGAATACTTGTTTTTTTGATGCTCTGATAAGTATTTGACATGCTTAAGAAGTCCGGTTTTTCCCATCCTTCTTAATGAAATCAGAGTTAAATTTCTTCGAGATGAGATTGCATTAATTAATCTGGTGGATTCTTCAGTTCTGTTGCAAAAATATTTGGGACCTATGTACCCGCTTGTAATAAAGGGATTTGTGATTTTGTTTTTCATATTACGTAATTTACGTAACGCAATTTACGTAAAAACATTAAAGTAAACAAATAATGCACGGTAAAACGCTTTAAAATGTATGTGGTTATTATTCTTCACTTTGCCTCCCTGTT
>JBGPAO010000498.1:0-2766 GCA_041480755.1 Bacteroidia bacterium | reverse complement strand
CCACACTATCACCCATTTGTTCCATGATTTCAGCACGAATAAAGAATAACGGGGCATTTTGAGGATTTGTTTCGATATCTTCTCCCAGTAATGTAATTGCCTGGTTCAGGTCGTTCCTGGCCATGTCAGGAGAGGAAGTAATTATGTAGTAAGAACTTCTTGCACGATACGCATTATAATTCCTGGGTTCAACCGATATTGCCCTGTCGAAATCTGCTTTCGCTACCAGATAATTTTCTTTATTTAACATATAATTTGCCCGGGCAATATAAAAGTCGGCTTTTTTAGGATTTATAATAATTAATTTATTCAATAATTCAAGGGCTTGTTCCGGTTGATTTATTTCGTTGTATAAAAGAGCCAGATTATAAGTCAGATTTATATTATCGGGTTGTAATTCCAACATCTTTTTTTGATAGGTTATCGCCTTACCTGGTTGCCCCATCTCCTGATAGGTTGCTGTAATCAACTCATATCCGCCATAATCATTAGCATTTAATTTTAAGACATACATGCCATCCTTTAATGCTCCTTCATAATCATCGTTCATCAATCGCAAATGACCACGTTTGATGTATAGTGATTTGTCTTTCGGATTCCGCTGAATTTGTTTATCAATTAGTGCTTTGGCAATCATCCTGTCGCGAAGGTCATCTTTTGACCTGGAATTCCTCAATGTGAAATTTATGTATATCTTTAGTTCAAAAGCGTCATAATAGGAATTATCTGCTTTAATTGCATCTACAAGAAGTTTCAGGGCATCTTTATACTTATTTTCCGTCTTACTAAAATCAGCCAGCCGGGTGTAATACACTGCATTTCTTGAAAAGTCATCAACCATTTTAAGCAATCCGGAAGCCTTAGGTGGTAAAAATTCAGGTATATTGGCTGCTCTGGAGCTAAAGACCAGATTTTCAAGAAAAACAGGAGGTGAATCGTTCCCGTTTTCATCAATATGGGTAAGGTATAATTGGGTGTAAGGTCCCTTATTTTTGGAAGAAAAAACAAGCCATTTGCTATTGGGCGACCAGGAATGCCATGAATTCATATTGCTGGTATTGCAATTCATCAACCGGGGTTCGCCTCCACCGGCTGGCATGATATATAATTTGCTATCGCGCTGCAATAACATGAAATTTTCAGCCTGGCAAAATACCACCCACTTACCATCAGGGGAATACCTTGCAAAGAAGTTGCTTTTATTATTATTGGAAGCTCCGGGAACAGGTATTGCCTGTCCTCCCCTGCCATTATTAAATAGGATACGGTACAGGTCAAATTTAAAATCCTGTTTCCCCGAAGTGAATTCTTCTACATCGGCCAAAGTAAGCAACACACTTTTTGAATTTTCAATTTTTGGGGATCTATATCGAATAGCCCGGGCAAACAATACTTCACGGCTATCAGGTGACCAGTTCGGGTTACTTTGAACGTATGCCGGATCGGATGCTCCCGGAAGCTCATAATACTTCCTTGCATCCCTGTCATAAACAGCAATTATCCCTTTAAATGGAAAAAATAGTTGCGAATATTCAAGGTTATCTACAGGCACAAAAACAGAACGATCCTTTACCGTAGAAAGCACATATTTCCCGTTGGGTGAAACCTGGGATAACAATCCGAAAGTCAGTTCCCCATATTCTCTTTTGTAATCGCTCCAGGTGATTATCTTATCATAAGTAAGATGAACAGTGTCCTTTGCAGGGGCAATAATGTATGATCCTTTGTCATTGGCATAATCAATATCCATAGCAACAAGTCCGGTATTTGAGAATGAATGGCAATTTGCACAAACAGGTATACTGTCTAAAACCTTTTGTGGTTTGCCACCGTCAATCCGGCCTGAATACCATTCTATCTCATCTACATGCTTAACTGTGTATCCAAATGGCAGAGGTACAGCCCGATAAAAAATTGGAGCACCAACTGAATCTTTTGAGAAGGAGAAGGAAACCCTGCCGGATGAACTTTTATTGCCAGGAATACCTTCGTGTTCACCAATAATAGTAAAGAAAACAGGTTCAGTTGCTGAAGCAGTTTTAATATTCTGCCAGACTGCTGAATCGGGCCTCCATGTTGATGATTCTATAATTTCGCGATACAACTCTTTTCCGCTTTGTGTCGAAAGGCGGATATGCCATATAGCAGATCTATTCAACGTATCCTTCCATGAAAATTGAGGTGATGGAAATTCGGGAGGGAAAATAGTACCGTCTTTGGGATAATCAATAGTTATCCCCGAAAGATGGAGCTGGTTTTTTTCTATAGATTGAAATTGATCGTCAACATTCACATTTTTGCATGAACATATATAAAAGATTAAAAATGTAATGATCAATGAACTTTGAAAGAGATGTCGACTCCGAAAGCTAATTGTTTTAAAATATTTTGACATAGTTTATTGATTTGTGGAATTTCCCCAAATATTTATCTTAATCTTGTCAATTTTTCCAAATGTGAGAGAATACAATATTTCTGAAGAAATAATAATATTTTCGTTACATGATTGTCATCACAAATATATATATCCCTCAATTTCAACCAGTAATTCATTACGGCAAATATCTGCCTGTATCCAGACACAGGGGACATCTCCATACCTTTTTTGGCAAACCTCCCGGATCCGGGGAAAATCATTCCTGTCTTTCATGTATATCCTTAAATAGTCAAAGACAGGTTTCCCTGCACTGATACCCTTTTTATTTAAGTTTTTCTTCGATATCAGTTCATCAATGGTATCTATCGTATAAAGAGTTTGCAGGTTGG
>JBGPAO010000497.1:0-2789 GCA_041480755.1 Bacteroidia bacterium | reverse complement strand
ATCAGCATTTTATTGGTCAGATCATCTGTCAGATTTGTTTTTAAAAGCGTACTATTCTGAATCCTTTGCCCTGAAAGATCATCTATTCTCCTCAGGATAAGAGCCTGCTGATAACCAAATGAAACAACTATTACAATTGTTGCTGCTATCATCGATCTCCTTACCCATCCAATATAAACCCACCCGAATAAAAACTCAATTATCAATTCCGTTAAACTGAATTTGGATTTTTCTTCCTGTATCTGCCTCATAACCTTTTCAGTAACAGCCTCAACATCTGTCAAGACCGGTTTTGATTGTCTCAGTATATTCAAAACCTTTTCATATTTTTTATCCTCAGCTGACATTTTAAATATGTTTTTCAATCATTTCACTTATTCTTTTCCTTGCATAATGGAGATTTGCTTTCACATTTGTTTTGCTTATTCCGGTGATCAAAGAAATCTCTTCACCCGACATCTCCTCCAGATCGCTCAGTACAAAAACTGCTTTTTGCCTCGGACTCAGCTTATCAGTCAGAAGGTTGATTATCTGTACAATTTCCCTGTTTTCAAATCCGGAAGAAGGATTTTCTGATATTTTATTTGAGATAAAAGCCCAGGTCTTATCATCAGCACTGAATTCAGGATTCCTTTTCCTCTTTCGCAGCTGGTCATAACATTTATTCACAACAATTCTATAAAGCCACGTCATAAAGCTCCCGGGTGATTTGATCTTTTTTATTGTTTTCCAGATTGTTATCATGGTCTCCTGTACAATATCTTTTGCCTCCTCTTCATCTCCAAGTATTCTGAATGCCACCGAAAACGCAAATGGTGAAATCTGCTCAACAAGCTTTCTGAAATCATGCAGACTTCCGTTTCTGCATTTTTCAATAATCTCTTTCTCTATCAAAATCTGTTGTGGCATTCTGTATATAAGACGTAATTACTGATGAAAGGTAAAAAACATATGCTAATTTTATGTTGTTAATGAAAAGAAACAGCTATGCAAAAGACAATTACAATCAGCACCGATCGCAGTAATGCCCTTTACGATATCACTGCTGAGGTGACCAGGGTCGTAAAAGAAAGCGGTATCAGGAACGGCCTTGTTTCTATATATGCCAGGGGGTCAACTGCTGCAATAATGATACAGGAAAACTGGGATCAATCGGTTCAGAATGACGTCATTACTTTACTAAACAGGATGATTCCATCGGGTGTATGGGAACATGACAGGCAGGATAATAACGGTGATGCTCATCTTAAAGCCGGTCTGGTAGGTCCATCAGAAACGATACCTGTAATTGACGGCAAACCAGGATTGTCGACCTGGCAGAATATTTTCTTCTGTGAATTTGACGGGCCGAGGGAGAAAAGAGAGATTGCGGTAACAATAATTGCTGACAATTAACCTTAAACTCAGTTGCTGGCATTTGTAACAATTGTTACATTTTTCATAAACCGTTCATAGGTTCTTCTCTTAATTGCGGAACTTTTAAAAAGGCTGTTAAACTTCTCCCTGGTAAGATTAAACCATTCTTCAGAAGTCAGCTGCTTCAGTTCTTCGGGTAGAACAAATTCGCGGTTTTTATGAGGTTTTACATTTTTATTCCATGGGCAAACATCCTGACATATATCACAACCGAAAATCCTTTTTCCCATTCTTCCTTTATATTTTTTCGGAATTGGACTTTTATTCTCAACTGTTAACCATGAAATACATTTTCGGGAATCAATAGTCCTGTTTTCATTAATAGCATCTGTCGGGCAAGCTTTTATACAGAGAGTGCAACTGCCGCAAAAATCATCAGAAAATGGTTTATCGTAATGAAGATCTATATTCAGCACTATCTCACCAAGAAAAACAAACGATCCTATATCCTTGTTAATAAGTATTGAGTTTCTTCCGATCCAGCCCAGTCCGGCTTCTCTCGCCCAGGCCTTCTCAAGAATTGGGGATGAGTCTACACAAACCTTTCCGGATGCAGATGGTTCACAGAATGTAATAAATTCAAGGAGCTTGTTAAGCTTTTCACCAAGAACAGTATGATAATCTTTCCCATAAGCATATTTTGAGATAACAGGCATTCCATCACCTCCTTGCTTTTCAGCAGGATAATAGTTGATTCCCGCTACCACTACCGACTTAGCTCCATCAAAAAGAAGAGCCGGATCAGTTCTTTTATCTATATCTCTGGAAATAAAATGCATATCTGCATTCATCCCGGCAGATAACCAGTTTTTTATAACCTCCTTATGATTGTTTAATTGTTTTGAAAGAGCAATACCAATCAGATCGAAGCCGATTGAAAGAGCAAAATCCTTAATTTTTCTGCTCAGATCTTTATCTCCCGGGGAATTCATTGTGTAAAAATACTAAAGAAATCCAAGCTCCAGCTTAGCTGCTTCGCTCAGCATACTCTTGTCCCATGGCGGTTTAAAAGTAAGTTTCAGATCGCAGTCTTTGACACCCCGGGTTCCAGCCACCTTATATTTTACCTCTTCAACAAGGTCCTCTGCCATAGGACAGTTTGGCGCTGTAAGAGTCATTGTAATATGGGCAATGTGCTCATCATCAAGGCTTATTTCATATATAAGTCCGAGATCATAAATATTAACCGGAATCTCCGGATCAAATATTGATTTAATGACATCAACTATTCTGGTTTCTATTTCCAACTGTTCAGCAGAATCCATGGTCTTTAGGTTTTACATTTTTTTATGGTTTAAAATATTCTTTTTTTTACCCGCCCCTGACCCCTCCAGGGAAGGGAACTTTATCTAATCACTTCTTGCTTTTTACTT
>JBGPAO010000496.1:0-2790 GCA_041480755.1 Bacteroidia bacterium | reverse complement strand
AGAAAATTGACTTTTTAATTTTATTTCGTAACTTATAATTTTAAATCTGATGTTTCACATGTTTCGACTAAATAGTATTTAACGACATATATGAAAATAATTTACCTGCTGCTTGTCCTTTTAATCTTCTCAATGAAGATGTATTGCCAGACAGAATGGACCAAATACCCTGGTAATCCGGTAATGGAACCGGGATCTGCCGTAGACTGGGACAAGGAATTGATTGGCATGGGATCCGTAATTTTATACAAAAACCATTACCATATGTGGTATTCAGGGGGTAGACTAAGGGAGATTTTCCGAATTGGTCGTGCCACATCAGATGATGGGATTACATGGACAAAAGATATTAATAATCCGGTCCTTGACAAAGGACCTGCCGGAAGCTGGGATGAAAAAATGGTTCATCTTCCTTGTGTGATAGTTATTGATGACACATTCCATATGTGGTATACCGGTTACAATGGCAATAATTGGAATTATGGTTTTCAGATAGGCCATGCTACCTCGCCGGATGGTATCACCTGGACTAAAGATCCAAAAAATCCCGTTCTGCCAAAGGGGTCGGATGGAACCTGGGATAATTCGTGGGTTGCGACACTATCAGTATTATTTGATGGCACCAAATACCATATGTGGTATTCAGGCTGTGATACTTTAGTTGGTGTTAAAATGGGTCACGCCACATCCCCCGATGGCCTGACCTGGACAAAAGATCCTTCAAATCCTGTTTTTGAAACGCTGAATCCCCTGGACTGGGATTTCCCAAGAAAGGATTTTCTGTCTGTTGTATTTGACGATACTATATATCAGATGTGGTACTCCGGTGGTAATTTGTTTAAATATAAGATAGGTTATGCCACATCTGAGGATGGGAGTACATGGACGAAATATCCTTCGAATCCAGTTTTGAATACAGGCCAATCGGGAGATTGGGATTCCAGATCAGTTGCAACTTTATCTGTCATGGATAGCTCAGGGGTAAAATATAAGATGTGGTACTGTGGTAGCAATGCAGAAAGTACAGGAAGTATAGGATATGCAGAATCGACATGTTGTTCCTGGACCAATATTCATGATCATATTATGACAGGATTATCAATCTATCCAAACCCAACAGAGGAAATATTAACAATTGAAACAAATAGATCTGAACTATACACAATAGATTTAACCACACTGAGCGGTCAGTTATTATACAGTAATAAAATGGAAGGGCCTACCATTAAGATTAACCTCTCATCGTTACAGAATGGATTATACTTCATTACGATAAGATCCAGGGATTATGTAAGGACGGAGAAAATTATTAAGATGTAGTTTTTAATTGGGAGGGTATAATAGTTCTCCGGTGAAGCGCCAGGATTTGATTTTTGATGTGGTGGTATGTCCTTCAATATTATATGGCAGTTTAGTCTGTGTATCTATGGATTCTTGATACAGCGGACAGATACACCACTGTTATTGTTGGGGAAATCGTCAAATTTGATTGGAAAGGCATTACAGTTGTCAATGCCCACATTATAGGCGCAATCGGCATTGAATTCCGTAGTAGTACGCCAGCAAGCGAAGGAGCGTCTGTATACGAAACTTCCATTATCGTTAGAAGAACGGAATCCACCTGGAAGTGCTGTAAATCCGCTGCTGTTGTTAATCCATTGGTTATAACCTATAGCGCAGGGCTGATTTAAACATGTATCCCAACCTGATGTTGCAGCAAGGGATTTTACGATTTTGTACTCATCGCCTTCGCAACCATAACCGTCATTATTTAGATAATCGACAAGGGCAGCCCACTCTGTTAAACTGGGCAGGTGCCAGCCGGTGGGACATACACCCTGAACGCCGCTGGGATTTGCTGAACTGCTGGCTGCTCCATTCATAGCTGCTGCCCATGTATATAATACACCGTATATACCTTTATAAACGTCGTCATTATTATACCAGCAACATGCTTTATCGGTGGCGGATAGTGCTGACCAATTACTATTGCCTTCTACTACTGGTATATTAGGTCCATCGGTATAACTGGTGACATTCATGTTTTCCTGCATCCATATCTGTGAACCTATCTTAACTACCTTATGATTAGTATTTGTCCGCTTATCGTAACATCCGTTTAAGTAAACATTAATCCTGATTTCTGGCAACCTTTCCGTACCAAGAATTAAAATTAAAATGATTGATTCTTTAATAGTATCTGCTGATAATCCTGTTCTGTCAATAGTTACGTTAAAAGTATGTGTTTCATTTCCTATTTCATCCGAAGATGGATTCAAAGAAATCCATGTTTGACTTTTCTGAAAAGCACATATTAATGATTTATCAGTACTTGTATTTGAAATGGTAAAGGAAAGTGATGTTGCATCCAGGCAAAAATCCAGATATTCAACAGTTGCCGGTAATGAAATTTTTTCTATATCAAAATTGATAGTCCGGGTTTCAGCAGAATTTACCTCTACATTTTCTTTCCAGGTATAATAACCGAATTTTGTAACCTGGATCTCATAATTCCCCGGATAAATATTACTAAGCTTATATGTTCCATCATTTCCGGTGCTCGTAGAATCATTAGTTAGAATTATCCTGACAATTGCTCCCTGGATGGGTTCACCTGTTTCAGCGTCAGTTACAATACCTGTAATATCACCAGGCAGGGTAATTGGTTGACATGAAAAAAGTGATATTGAAATAATAATGTATAAAAAGATTCTACCTGGATTTCGAGCCAACATTATATACAAATTGGTTTCTAATGTTTTACTATTGAGAAATTTACAAAATATTTTT
>JBGPAO010000495.1:0-2793 GCA_041480755.1 Bacteroidia bacterium | reverse complement strand
CATGGTTCATGGTTCATGGTTCATGGTTCATGGTTCAAGGTTCATGGTTCAAGGTTCAAGGTTCATGGTTCATGGTTCATGGTTCATGGTTCATGGTTCATGGTTCATGGTACAAGTTATTAACTGATCCAGCAATCTCAAGTTCGTTGTTAATAATATTAAGCATTTCATTATAAACCGCTTCCTGTGCCAGTTTTACAGATGAATCCATCAGCTTTTCATAAGGTTGTCTGATAGCCGTAGCAATATTTATCTTCACTATACCATTCCTGGCAGCTTCAAGTATATACTCTTTTGGAATACCTGTTCCGCCATGTAAAACAAGCGGAATTTTAACGGCTTCATTAATCCTGGACAGGTGGGAGATATTAATACGTGCCTTTATTTTTTCTTTACTACGGGTGACTGCTGAGACGGCGCCATGTATATTTCCTGCAGCCACAGAAAGCCAATCTGTTCCTGTTTCGTTAACAAACCGAAGCGCATCCGCAGGAGATGTAAATCCTTTCCCTGATACAAAAAGTTCTTCATAAGGTGGAAGAGGTCCGGATTCGTGACCTAAGACTGCTCCCAGTTCTGACTCAACAGGTATGTTCGCCTGCCTGGCAAGTTTAGTTATTTTACAGGTCTGTCTTATGTTTTCTTCCAGAGAAAGCCTCGATCCATCTATCATTACGGAATCATAACCAATCTCAATAGCATCTCTAATAATTTCTTCGAAGTTTGTGTGAAAGTTATCTTCATCAATTACCGGAACATGGTCGAGATGAAGACGCATGTATTGTCTTTTTTCATTTTTCTTATATTCATAATAGATTGGTTTGATTCCGCCTGCTTTAAATTTTATCCACTCAAGACGAGCTACCATAATAAGTCCAAAAGTACCAGAATCAACCAATGCCCTCGTTACCGGTTCCATCATTGGTAAATAAGGAATGTTAAAACCTGGCACGATAATTCCTTTTTTCCAGGCGCCTATAATAATCTCCCGAATTCTCGTCTCTTTAAGATCCATTTTAGCAGTTTGTTAATTTCTTCCAATTCTTTTATTTCTTCTATTTCTTCAGATTCTTCTTTTATATTTATGATACTTCAGATTTACTGACTCAAAAATTCCAGCCTCCCCGCACTCCTCATTCAGCATTCAGAATTCAGAATTCAGAATTCTTCTTAGTTCCTGCTTATTCACTTTCCCTCCGGATGATATCGGAAATTTATTCAGAAAATGGACCTGTTTTGGCAGCATATAATAAGGTAACCTGGATTCAAGATATTTTGCCAGTGAATCTTTGACATCCTCAGATCCTTCTACAAAAAGATGGATTTGTGTAGTTTCATAGCCGGTCTTAATGGCAACAGCTGCGACATTTCTTATTTCATGGTATTCTCCAGCAATCCTCTCAATATCTGCCAGTTCCACCCTGTAACTGTCAATTTTGACCTGTTCATCGATCCTGCCAGTAAATAAGAAATCACGTTCACTATCCAGTATTACCATGTCTCCGGTACGATAAAAAATGGTTTCTTTTCCATTAAAAGACAATGTTATAAACTTTTGCCTTGTCTGATCCGGATCATTCAGGTATCCTCTGGCAACCTGACCTCCGGAAACACATAATTCTCCCTTATGTCCTGGCGGTAATTGTCTCATATTATTATCAACAATAACAGCCTGAGTATCACCGAAAGGCTTGCCTATGGATACAACACCTTTCATCTGTTTCTCCGGTCTTTTTGAATCCCATTTGTAGAGCAGGCAATTGACCGTAACTTCTGTCGGTCCGTATGCATTAATTATTACCGATCCAGGAATACATCTTGCCCATTCTGATACGAGTGACTGGCTCAATGATTCTCCTCCAAGAATGCAATACCTCATCTTTTTCAGGTTAATCCGGTTAAAATATTGCTTCAGATACACAATTGATGATGCTGGCATTTTGACGACCGTAAGGTCCTTTTCCATCATAAGTTTCAGGGCATAGATATATTTAATTTCTTCCTGTGGAACAGGAAAAACACAGGCTCCGAGTAATAGAGGAATAAGGTAACAGGCAATGGAAGCATCAAAAGCTATATCATAAATCTGTAAAAAACGATCATCAGGTGAAAATTCAAATCCATAGGACAAATATCCATCAATAAAACTCTGAAGATTTTGTACGTTGATGGGTACACCTTTGGGGGCACCAGTACTGCCACTGGTAAAAATAATATATACTAAATCCTCCTCTGTGTAATCGCGTGGATCAATATGCCTAACAATAATTTGTTTTTCAGGCGGTTCAAGAATAGTAATATCTTTTATTTTGTAAATGTAATCCTGAGATGGTGCCAGGGATATTATATTTTTAACGCCAGCCTGTCTTATTATCTCAATGTTTCTTTCAGGAGGATTACTGCTGGACAGAGGAATCATAATATTTCCGGTTAACCAGATAGCTAAAATGGAAGCATAAGTATTAAGGTCATCATTTGAGATAACACCAATGGCATTCTGCCTACCTTGAATACCCTTCCGGATTAAACTAACGATACTACATGTAGCAATTTCTAATTCACCATATGTAAAAAACCGATCCCCTATACAAAAAGCATTTCGGTCTTTAAACCGCGCGAAATTTTCAATTATTTTGTTTAAAAAAGCCATCTCAAATACTTAATTCTGAATTCAGAATGCTGAGTGCTGAATTATGCTCTTCTTACAAGGTTCTTCCCGATAAAACTCTTCCCCACATAGTAAATATACTCTCCCCTCACCCAAATCCCTGCACCCAGCCTTGACTTTTCTAT
>JBGPAO010000494.1:0-2799 GCA_041480755.1 Bacteroidia bacterium | reverse complement strand
TAGCCTCAGGCGGCTTATTCCCGATATCCATAAAATCATAGCTGAAAGCAGTTGTTAAAGCAGCTATACACGAATCAATACTTGCAAATGTGGAGGCTACAACACCAATCAGAACTGCTCTTTACCAAAAGAACTTTCAGCTTTTTTACCAGATTTGCCGGTCATATTAAAAGTATACTCGACGTTTAATTCAAATATTGGACCGTAACGATCGTACTCGATTTCCTGATAGAATATCTGGGTGCCGCTTTCATTAAACGCGTGTGTATTTAATCTGGTCTCATTCGATTTTAAAATATCAAGTGCTTTTAGGGTGAAATCCCATCCTTTCAGCCGTTTTGGCGTGTAATTCAAGGATGTGTTTGCCATATAAAACATTTCATCCCTTCCCTGTGCAGTGACAGTTGCCGATTTCATATCAAAATCAGCTGTAAATTTTAATGATTTTGTCAGGATGAGATTAGCATTCCCTTTAAGATTCCAGTTGATACTTCTGTTATTCTCTTTATATCCGAAAATATCCCCTTCAACCTTATAATTGAATACGGAACTGCTTATAAAGAACCTGGCAAAAGTGCCTGCTTCAAAATTCATCATGAGTTCTAACCCTGTTGCCCGGGTATTTGCCGAATTGGTATAGCTTCGTATCAGCACATTCTCTTCTTCGTACACAGTGTTAACACGAAAAACCGCATTATCTGTGCCACGATAAAATCCGGTAAGACTGATATTATGCTTCTCAGCTTTATTAATAAAAGCAAGTTCAAAATTCGTCAGGTATTCAGGTTCGAGGGCAGGGTCCCCGACAACGTAAACCTCATAGTGTTCGCGATACAGAAAAGGTGTCATATTAATTAAAGGAGGCCTGTTTATTCGTCTGCTGGAAGCTATTGTAACCTTATTCTTTTCCGAAATATCCCAATTCAGATGTATTGAGGGAAACCAGTCTAACTTGTGTAAATCATACCTGGATTTTTTTACTCTGTCAAAAATTGTGAAGTAATCAGGATTTTCTATATCCAGGACCTGATCCGTGTATTCAAGCCTTAATCCGGCCATAAATTCAAATTTACCTGAACTGCAAGAGTAATCTGCATATCCGGCATAAATCCCCCGTCTGAAGTCAATGGCGTTTTCAAAGTATTTATAATCGCCCCATGCATTATTTAAGACGTTAAGTGTGTCAAAGCTGAATGACCCTGAGGTTAAAAAATACTGAGGGTGTATCCCCAGACCTAATGTATGTCCGTTGTTCAATTTTTTTGTATAATCAACAGACATCCTGTAGCCATCAAGAGGAGTACTGTCTGTTTGTATAAAATGCTTTTCAACATCACCGATAACATTAAATAAAGGGATGGATTGATACAGGATATTATCCATATCACGCCGCAGCTCCGAATGTTCATATAATGCAGAAATTTTTAACTCTGAATTATTATCGGTTTTCCGGGTATAATCGATATTGGCTGTATGAAAAATACCATAACGGTTACGTTTATTCGGGTTATAAATCCATTCATCATCAGCAGGAACACCGGTTATCGGGTTTTTATCTTCATCACCATAAAAGTTATGATATTTATAAAAGGCAGACCTGCCGTCGTTCCTGTTTCCATAAAAATATGATGCTGAAATAATTGAACTATTGTTTAACTTATAGTCCATTGCGGCATTTGCAGTATAATTCCTGGACCATTCGGGCCGTAATCCATCCGATACCACCATGTGATAATATGACCCGTTTTCCTGCAGCAGTCTTGCATAACCGGGACGAGTTCCGTTCACATTCTTTTTGTTGAAGCTTAAACCTCCGTACAATGATAGTTTGTTTTTTATATAAATGAAGTTTACCAGGCCGCCCAACCTGTTATCGTTTAAGCTAAAGTTGCTTAATTGATCGGTATAATTGCCCCAGGGTGCGCCTCCTGTTAATAAGCTGGCAGAAACTGAGATCCCTTTATCAGTGGTTTTTCTGGTTGTAATATTAATAATTCCGCCTTTACCCTGGGCATCGTATTTAGCAGATGGAACAGTAATCACATCAATGCTTTCAATAGTACCGGCAGGGATCTGCGCCAGCAGTTGTGAGGGTTCCATCTGGACAGGCTTCCCGTTAAGATAGACCAAAAAATCGGATGTTCCTCTGACTGAAATTACTCCATCCTGGTCGATTGATACGGAAGGCAGTTTATTTAATACATCAGATGCATTACCACCCCTGGCAGTCTCAAAATCCCCGACCCTGTATGTTATCCGGTCTAATTTAGAAGTTGCTGTTTCTGCACGACCTTCAACCACTACTTCACCCAAAGCAAGTGTTATGGCACTTAGCTTTATTTCCCCTAAATTGACCTGCTGGATTTGCCTGTCAATGTCAATATTTCTTAATGTATCAGTTTGATACCCGATAAATGATACCACTACATAATAACTTCCCGGCGGAAGATTATCTATACGGAATTTTCCACCCGTGTCGGATACTGTCCCTTTCGGTGATGCTGGATTACTTTTGAGAACAGCCACGACATTTGCGAAAGGTATTTTATCATTAGTGGCTAAGTCAGAAACGACACCTGTAATACTTCCGTTCTGGGCAAAAACACCTGTTCCGGCACTTATTGTTATAAGTATTATTACCAATGCCAGATTTCTCATACCGGACATTTATAATTCGTTAAATGTCTTAATTTGCTTAAAATATCAAAGATATGAGAATCTAATTATAAATTTTTGGAGAGTGTTGTACTTTGAGGGAAAAACATATAGGATACAAAATCCAGGTCTCTGCTTTTCATG
>JBGPAO010000493.1:0-2815 GCA_041480755.1 Bacteroidia bacterium | reverse complement strand
ATCCCGGTTATTTTTCACATCATGATGGTTACCGGAATGGAATTTTTAATCTGGCTAAAGACATTAAAGGCAATTATTGGACCAAACCGGGAGACGAGGTCGATAATCCCAGGCCAAACCTTTATGATTCTAACAGGCCTGATCTTTGGTCAACAAGGCATATTCTTTCGACAGATCACATCCGGCTGAAGGATGTGTCCTTATCATATAGTATACCTTCAACTACAGTAGAAAAGATAAGGTTCGATCATATAAGATTATATGTAAGGGGAACAAATATGGCTATGTGGGCCAAATCCAAAGGGATCGATCCGGAGGTACCATTAAATGGTTTCCGGACCGTAGATACACCACCCACAAGGATAATATCCATTGGGATTCAATTAGGTTTCTGATAATCATTAAAAAAATGAAAAGAAATAAAATGATAAACAAATTTTATCTCCTGATTACAGCCCTTGGGGTTATGATCATGACATCATGCGAAAATTTTCTGGATCAGATGCCATCCACTGCTTTACCTGCAGAGGAAGCTATTGAAACTATTGAAGATCTTCAAACTGCGGTTAATGGTGCATATGAACGGCTGAATTCATTCGATTATTATTCAGGTGATTTTTTCCCGCTGGGTGACCTGAGGGGAGATGATATGACCTTTAATTCGGCCCTGAATGCAAACCAGATCTCACCATTAGCGCGTTATCAGTATGATAAAAATTCCACTTATGCTGAAAATTTCTGGTCCGCTCCATATATTACTGCCGGAAGAATCAATGATATTCTGAGTGTAGCAGAAAATATTAACCTGGAACCTGGTGATGAAGACAGGTTTAATAATTTAATAGGTCAATTATACGCATTGAGAGCTCTATGCCATTTTGATCTGGCAAGGATTTTCTGCCAGCTTCCGACTGCCCTGTATCCTGAGATTACTATGGATTCCCCGGACAGCGGCATACCTGTTTCAGACCGGGTATTTGAAGTTGATTATAAACCTGTGAGAAATACGCTAAGGGAAACATATGATTTTATTCTTGCTGATTTTAACAGGGCGATAGAAAAGCTGGATCCATCACCGTCAATAATTGAAAGTTATGGATATATCAATATCTGGGCTGCAAAAGCATTGAAAGCCAGGGTTCAGCTGTATTTAGGCAATTACATGGAATCGCTGGCAGGTGCTGAAGATGTCATTAATAATGCAGGTACTTCAGGCTACAGGCTTGCTGAAGTAGAAGAATATTACAATATGTGGGATTCAGTAGCCCAGCCAGAATTTCTTTTTGAGGTTATAACAACTATAATCTATAATGCACAGCGTAATTCCCTGGGTTATTATTCTCATCCAGACGGTTATGGAGAATTTGCCCTGACAGATGACTTTGCTACATGGTTATTATCATTTAATACAGATATCCGGTCATTGATGACCTCCATAAAACAAAATTCACAAGGTGTAGGTAGGGGTTATTATCCGAATAAATACCCTGGCCGTGATCGGATCCTGTATGTTAATAATCCAAAAGTAATCCGGATGGCTGAAGTATATCTGATAGCTGCAGAAGCTGCATTTCATAGCGGAAATCAGCCAAAAGCTGTTCAATACATGAATGCATTGAGAAGCAAAAGACTGGTAGTCCCGGTTGATCTTTCTTCAGTGACACTGGATGATATTCTTAACGAACGGAGGAAAGAGCTCTTTGCCGAAGGTCACCGTAGCTGGGATGTGTGGAGGAATCAACTCGGTTTAGTCAACATGGATTTCGGCATGGATGCCATCAATTGGGATAACTGGAGGACCCTTGTAGCGATACCGCAGAGGGAAATGGATATATCACCGGGATTAGTGCAGAACCCGGGGTGGGAGTGAAAGAAATGCCTCAAATGTGCTTAAATGCCTTCTACGTTAAAAAGGCTTGTTTTTTAACGCAGAGGACATTTGAGACATTCCTACACGATCATCCCCGCTCCAACGGTACTATTAGTCCCCTCATCAATCAGAATAATGCAGCCAGAGATACGGTTACGCCAGTAGGGATCATAAAAAAGAGGTTTGGAAGTTCGGATCCTGATCCTGGCGATCTCATTCAGCGACAGGCATTTATCTGTTTCGTTCTTTTCAAGAGTGTTTATATCTATCTTGTACATCAGGTCTTTTACGACACAGCGTGCATCACTCGTTGTATGCTTAATTCCGTATTTTAAGTTCATTCCCATAGGCTTTTCACCAAGCCAGCATATCATCAATTCAATGTTCTGGCTGACTTCTGGTAGTTTATCTTCTTTAACTATCAGATCACCACGGCTTATATCAATATTATTCTCCAAAACCAGGACTACAGACTGTGGCGCAAATGCAATATCAGGACTTTCTTTCAGGGTATCAATTGATTTTACAGAGGATGTTAATCCTGATGGAAGTATCATTACGCGGTCACCTTTACGAATTATCCCGCTGGCAATCCGGCCGGCATATCCCCTGTAATCATGAAATGCATCTGTTTGGGGGCGAATAACATATTGAACAGGGAAACGAAAATCCACGTAGTTTACATCACTCCTTATATGAACATTTTCAAGATAGTACATCAGGGTTGGGCCATCATACCAATCCATCTTATTTGATCTTTCAACCACGTTATCTCCATGAAGCGCACTTATGGGTATAAATCTCACATCCTGGATATCGAGTTTGACAGATACATCCTCAAAACGCATCTGGATATCTGAAAATACCTGCTCACTGTAATTCATCAGATCCATTTTGTTTACGCACACAACAAGGTGAGGTATTCTCAGCAACGATGCGATGTAT
>JBGPAO010000492.1:0-2826 GCA_041480755.1 Bacteroidia bacterium | reverse complement strand
TATGGAAAGTATGATATATATTTTGCCAGATTGATTAAGTCATATCACTGGGATAAACCCATTAATTTGGGTCCGAAATTAAATTCTACTAAAGATGATGTGGCACTTGTGTTGAGCAGGATTGATGAAACACAAGGTTTTTTTGCTTCAGACAGAAATGTGTCAGGAAAACAATACCAGATATTTAAAGTGAGGATGTCTGGTGACATCAAATTACTTGGCCAGGCTAAACAATCTATAAGTAAAAGTGAAACACAGGCTATAGAGGAAGGAACTAAAGATATTTCTGAAACGCCTATAATTACTTCAAAAACATCTGATAATACAACCGATAAAACAAAAACTGAAGAAACAGAAAAACCTGTAATAGTTCAGACTGAATCAGAACAAATAAAACCAGCCGTTTTACCTGGTAGCGAGGAACAAAATAATCAAAAAATTATTTTCAGGATCCAATTTAAAGCTTCTGCTAAACCTCTCGGATCCTTTAATGTAGTGATAAACGGTAAAGAATATAAGACATTTGAATATTATTATAAAGGAGCATACCGGTATACCTTAGGTGAATTTGAAAAATTAGAAGATGCGACAAAGCTGAGCCAGGAATGTAAAAAGAAGGATTATCCTGAAGCGTTCGTAGTAGCATTCAGGGGATCGGAACGTATTCTTGATCCTCAGGTTTTTAAGAAATAGCTATTTAGAGGTCGAATAATTTTACTTTACGAGGGATATATATCCTTTAATAGGCCTTGTTCCGTTTTTAAGGTCGATAACATACAGATATGCACCTGAGGGCAGGGGAGTTCCATTGCTGTCCCGGCCATCCCAAGCAGGAGCTAATCCGGTATATTGAATAATTTGTCTTAAGTTCCTGTCATAAATCCTTATTAAAGCACCAGGAAAGATATCAATAGATGATATAAACCACGTTTCGTTTATTCCATCGCCATTAGGGGTAAATACATTCGGAATACCTGTGAGAGTAAATTCAATATCCGGAGGTGGTGGATTTTCATTGGATGAGGTATCCCTGATTTCAACATAAGATGATTGTCCTCCCTTATCAAATAAAATTTCAATGTAGCTGGATTTTAGATTTTCATTGTCAGAAGTTGCTGTTATGAGCGAAGATCCGGAACCCAAACCTGCCTTATATAATATTAATGCTCTGCCTTTTGTGGCAGATACAATAGTGTCATTGTCCAAACCCGAACCCAACAAAGATCCCTGATCAGTTAATTTAAATCTGACAGGATAAGTCGCATCCATAATCCGGGCATTTCCTACATCGCAAATATATGCTGATATGGTGCAAGTATCACCTGACTTTAAATAAACTGGCTGGCTTCTCATGATAATCTGTCCAAGATTACTTGTTGCCCCTGGACCGCCAACTGTAACGATATTTTGTGAAAAGTCAGGTATCACTTCTTTGCTCCAAATTCTTGCAGCTGGATGTGAGGGATATGTAATCGGAATTGTTTCCTGGCCACCTCCAGTATTTCTTTTGGGTAATATCATATCAGCGATTTGTGTCCAGTTTAATCCATAATCTGAAGATTCATAAATGGAGACTGGATTTGTTCCACCAAATGCATACATTTTCCCATTATGCCACTGATATGAGTCAATACTGTCAGGGATTAAACCATTGGAAGTATATTGAACAAATTTGCTTCCATTCCATCGGAATTTTGCATTAATAACAGGGATTTGATTATCACCAACAGCCACTGTATTATTTTCCCTGGGATATAAACTATCTACAGGAATCCCGGTATCCAGAACAATACAATTATCTACGAGTTCTGCTTCATCAATTGTTTCACCAAGATCAATACCATTCATTCCATAAAAATGATCATTTTCAGGCCTGAAAATGGCATGGTATATATCCTTATGATATGTATTATGTTTTGGCCCTCCAGCTAAAATAAAAACAAAATGAAATTGTTCAGGCATACTGGGAAGATCAGGTTCTTTTGTAATCTGACTTAGGTAAATTTCATTCAAATTGTTAGAATTGTTAGGATATATTGCAGGTACTGCATTTTGAAAGGTTTTCCCGTTATCTGTAGATTTGGTATAAAATATCGGTCGTACTACATCTCCAATATATTGATTCCACATAACGTAAAGCGTTCCAGAACGAGCTAAAAAAACTACTGGAGAAGAACGTTTTAAATTAGAATATGGATCAATACTGAATTCTTGGTTATCCCATTCATAAGGATTATATGGCTGAGTAGTGAATGAATGAAACAGATTGGTATTATTTCTTACATAAAAAATATGAAAAATCCCATCGTTAGTTTGAACAATTTGTGGATACCCGTATTGATTGCCAGTAGGATTATCACCAACCGAAATTGGGATTGACCAATCATTATTATCAGAGTGGTCACAAACCGCAACATAAGGATTTCCATCTAGTCCAAGAAATGTAATGACTGTTTGATTTGAGTAAAGATCGTAGACACCAACTCCCATTGGTTTTATCAAATCATAATTACAATTTTCCGCTATAGTAACAGCTGGCCAAACCTGACCACTGATTGACCAAACTCCTTGATAAGCTCCAATATTGGGGGGACTGCTGACAGGTATACTATCAAAGTCTATAGTATATCCTGGAATAACTGCCCCCTTGCCAATTGCAGGAGAGCCAGATCGGAGATGATAATCTAAAGATGAAACAAACTTAGGATCTGCTGGAGCAGAGCTATGTGTTTCCCATCCAAAGTCTGTTTTTATTTGAGACCATGGTGAATCTGTACGATAATTTGAACCATTAATTACTGCCATAGCCATATGAGGATCAACTTG
>JBGPAO010000491.1:0-2828 GCA_041480755.1 Bacteroidia bacterium | reverse complement strand
TTATGAAAATAGTTCTTTGACACCCAGAGTAAATGGATTGAAATCCGGGAATGTTTATGAAAAACTTACCCTTGAGTTAAGGTACCCGATTACGCTGAATCCGAATGCAACATTATTTGGGCTTGTCTTCCTTGAAGCCGGTAATGCATGGTATGATATTCATGATTATAATCCTTTCATAGCAAAACGTTCAGCTGGTGTAGGTATGAGAGCGTTCCTGCCGATGTTTGGATTGCTGGGCATCGACTGGGGATATGGTTTTGATCCGATACCGGGCAACCCGAGCGCAAACAAGAGCCAGTTCCATTTTACAATCGGACAACAATTCTAAGAGGTTCCCGGTTCTCGGTTTAAAGTTTTCAGTTTGTCAGCTTGAAGTTTAAAGGAATCCGAAAATGAACATTGGATAAACAAAGCCATTGCTTGGTCATGTCGGATCCTAAAGTGAACTCTGGAAAAGGCAAGTCATCCCGAAGCCGCGAAGAGAACTGACACAAACTATGAAAAAGCAGGTCATCCCGAAGCCGCGAAGCGGCTGAGGGAACTCAAAATCAAAATTAATTTGCACTGATATTGATAATAAACACGTTCTAAAATAAAATCTTAAAACAATGAAAAAAGTAATAATATCAATCGCCGCTCTTTTCCTGTTGTCAGGATTTGTAATGGCACAGAAGTATGCCTTTGTGGATACTGATTATATCCTCAACAGGATACCATCTTATAAAGCTGCCCAGGAGCAGCTGGATAAACTTTCGGAGGAATGGCAGACCGAGGTGGAGAATATGAATACTGAAATAGAAAAAATGTACAAGGATTATCAGACAGAAAAGGTGCTTTTAAATGAAGAAATGAGGGATAAAAGGGAGGAAGAGATTGTAAATAAAGAACAGGCAGCAAAGGATCTTCAGAAGGAATATTTCGGTCGTGAAGGAAGTCTTTTCAAAAAAAGAGAGGAACTTGTAAAACCTATTCAGGATGAAGTATACCGGATTGTGAAGGAGATTGCTACAGAAGGTAACTATGCTGTTATCTTTGATACTGCTTCCGGTGCAAATATGATATATACCGACCCGAAATATGATAAAAGCGATGAAGTCCTTGAAAAATTAGGTTATAAGAATTAATTATTTACATTTGCACAAATTTTAAATTCGGGACATGAAAAACATTATTAAAATCATTGCCGTTCTGTTACTTATGTTTACAGCATCCGGCATTTATGCTCAGAAATTCGCTCACATAAATTCTCAGGAACTTCTTGCCGCGATGCCTGAAAGTGATAGTGCTCAGGCCCAGATTGAAAGGCTTGCCGCAAATTATGAATCACAATTGGAAGAAATGCAGGTTGAATTGAATAAAAAATATGATGATTACCTTACCAACCGTGACAGTTATACTGATCTTATAAGGCAAACCAAGGAAAGTGAGATCTCTGATTTACAGTCAAGGATTCAGCAATTCCAGACTATTGCTTCAGAGGAGCTGCAAACTAAAAGAACTGAATTGCTCAAGCCCATTCTGGACAAAGCAAACGGTGCTATAAAAAATGTGGCTGAGGCAAACAATTTTATATATGTTTTTGATATAAGCCAGGGGAATCCGATATATTTTTCAGACCAGAGCGTTGATATCCTGCAACTTGTCAAAGACAAGCTGGGAGTAAAATAAATTGCACAAACCGGCAATGAAATAACTTGCAAAATCAAAAAATTAAAAATGGGGCCATATCACAAACCCGGAAAATGTGATATCGCCCCATTTTTTATTATTAAATCTTTGTTAAACCATGAATGCTAAATCAAGCCAGGATAAGCCGATAGGTATTTTTGATTCAGGGGTTGGAGGATTGACCGTTGCGAACGCTATAAGAAACAAGCTGCCGGGTGAGCAGATTATTTATTTTGGAGATACTTTTCACCTTCCATACGGTGATAAATCAAGGGAGTCTGTGCAATATTATTCAACGAGAATTACAGATTTTCTGCTTGATTTTGATTGCAAGGTTATTTTGATAGCCTGTAACACTGCATCAGCAAGTGCTTATGAAGAGGTTACACGCCATGCCGGAAACAGGGCATTTGTTTTCAACGTGATTGATCCGGTCGTAAAGTATGTTACTAATAACTTTGAAGGAGGAAAAATAGGAGTTATCGGGACAAAAGGAACGATCAACAGCGGCACATACCAGGTTAAGCTGAAAGAAGTTTTGCCGGATATAGAGGTGGTAGCGCTTGCAACACCACTTTTCGTTCCTATGATTGAAGAAGGATTCATTTTTGATGATATCAGCAATGCAATTATAAGAACATATCTCTCCAATCCAATGCTGGAAGATATTAATACCCTCATTCTTGGCTGTACACATTATCCCATAATCAAACGCCAGATTGAGAAATTTTTCAATTTCGAATCAGACATCATTGATTCCGGCAATATTGTTGCGTCAAGTGTAAAGGATTATCTTGAATCCAATGGAATAATACGTACAGGCAAAAAACCCGAACACAAATTTTTTATTTCCGATTATACCGAATTTTTCGAAAAGATCTCAAGAATGTTCTTCGAAGAAACCATCTCCCTCGAAGAAAAAAATATCTGGCGATAAACCCATAATTAATTCTGAATGCTGAATTCTGAATTCAGAATTAGAAATCCATAACTCAAGCCTTACATTTTCCGCTTCACGCTTCACGGATTTCGACTCACTCTTCACGCTTCACCCTTCACGGTTCTTTTTATGTTATAAAATATGTCGAATATTAAATTTCGCTCTCTGGAAATAGTTATTTTTGCGTTGGACATTTTTCAAAGTTGATGCCTGAGAG
>JBGPAO010000490.1:0-2840 GCA_041480755.1 Bacteroidia bacterium | reverse complement strand
TTCCGATAAATAATTTTTATCTGTAGATTTTTGCTAAAAAACTTGACTTTCAGGATTTTAAGTTGTAAATTTAGTTTATTAATCAATGAAAAAATTATTGTTATGAAACCAAAAGAAGAGGAAATAATAAATAGCATTAATAATAAAATGCAGGAAATAAAGGATCAGCTTAATCAACTTAGTACTACAAAGAATGGATACAATTTAAAAATGAAATTTGGAAGAACAGAACATCAGATTCAGCTGGTAAAACCTCCGGTGGCGCAAATATTCATGGATCTTGCGAAAAAGATTACAAAAACTTGACGACTTCAATCCCCGCCGTTGATCTTGTTTTCATTCCACCAATAACAAATCCAATTCTAAAAGGTCAAAGCTTAGATTATATTCCGGTTGGTTTATTGGCATTATTGGCCAGCTTATCTCAGCATGGATATAAAGCTTCTATTTACAAACCACAATTTAGAATATTAGTTGATCAGGATATTAATAAGGTTTGTAAAGACATTCTGCTGTCACATCCGAAATCAATCGGTTTTTCAACCTGGTGTCATTCTTATCCTTTGTCCCTTTTATTAGCGCGGGAAATAAAAAAAATAAATCCTGAAATCCCCATAATATTTGGAGGTCCACAGTCTTCAGCACTGGCTGGCGAAACTCTGGAAAGGTATCCGTTTGTTGATTATGTTATAAGAGGAGAAGCAGATTATTGTCTGATCAAACTATTAGATATCATTCTGTCAAAAAGGAACAATTTCACTCTTGCAGATGTTGAAGGATTAACGTATAGAAATCAACAAAACGATCAAAAGATATCAAATAATTTCCCCGCTGGATTCATAAATAATCTGGATGATTTGCCAATACCTCAATATGAAAAGATATACAATAAGTCATCCTTATTAATTGAGACGGGCAGGGGATGCCCATATCATTGTACATACTGTTCCACGAGCCAGTTTTTTCAAAAATCATATCGAACCAAATCTGTTGAACGCATAATCAATGAAATAGATTATTGTTATATCAGGTTAAAATCCAAACTTTTTGGATTTTCGCATGACATGATTACCCTTGACAAGAAATTTATTAACAACCTTTGTCATGCATTAAAACAGTATTTTAATGTGAAGAAAAAGAAATTTGGCTGGACTTGTTCGGCAAGAACTGATTGTGTATCACCGGCGTTGCTTAAGGTTATGGCTGCAAGTGGTTGCCAGGGAATTTTCTTCGGAATAGAAACCGGATCAGAACGAATTCAGGAAAAAATAAAAAAAAATCTGGATTTGGTAGATGCTGTAAAGAAAGTCAAGTATTCTGTTTCTCAGGGAATAAACAGTGTGGTTTCTTATATGGCTGGATTTCCTGATGAATCGAGGGAAGATCTTAACAAAACTCTGAATTTAATAATTCTGATGTCTCTTTCCGGTGCAATTCCCCAGATGACCTTACTAAGTCTGTTGCCCGGAACGCCCCTGTATAAACAAAAAGTTAGTGAACTGAAATACGATGGTAAAAATTCCGGATTTGTGGATACTATTGTTCCAGATCCGGTCATTGATATTGTTCAGGAAGATAAAGAAATCTTCAGTTCATATTATTATTTAGAAAATTCTGCCATTCGAAGGGAAAGCTACCTGTTTATTTCATCAATAGTTAACCTGCTCAGTAGTTTTATTCCCTCTCTTGTCTTACTTAGAGATCGTATAATTAAAGACATACGACGAATTAACATCCTTGATTATGTAGAGAAAAAGATGCCTGATTATTTAAATATTGATTCAATAAGTGAACCCGGATTATTTTTCCTTATGGATTCAATCCGGAAATATTTATTTTTTTTGAAAAATAATAAATTGCATGTTGTTCATTGGGAAATTTTCCAGGCTAACTTTATAAGAGCATCGGTCTTGATAATGTATAACAATTGGCAAGTCTACCGGGTACCAGGGACTAGTAGGACTAAGAGAATCAGCCAAAAAAATTATCAGGATACTATAAAGGTGCTTCCTGTCTGGAAAATGTTTGAATCAAATTACAACATTTGTAATTATATCAATTTCCCTTCAATACACACAAATGACAAAATTCCCCGAAAAGGACATTATAGTTTCGTGGTACTACCAATTTCTGACAGGGAAACAGAAATATTTAACATTCCCAGGAAATTTATAAGAATTATAAAGAATCTTAAGGATACCTCAGTAGCAGAATTTATTAGCAATGCAAAACCTGATCTGGAGGAAAAGGATTCTATGTATTTATTGCGAAGACTGATAAAGCTCAATATGGTTGAAGTATTAAGTCAGAAAATAATGGACTTATGAAATCTGTTATTTTGATTACTATCTTATTGTTAATTCATGAGCTTTTTACCTATGGCCAAAACCTCCCTGATTCATTACAACTTCAGCTTGAAAATGCTCCGAATGATACAATCAGGGCCAGAACTTTAATTATAATCTCTGATTATTTGAGTCCAAATAATCCTCAGCAAGCCCTGGATTATTTGAATCAGGCACTTGAACTTTCACTAAAGGTGAAAAATAATTTTGGTATTGCTACATCATATTCAAGAATGGGCGCTTTATATCAGTTATCAGGTCAGTATTCCAAAGCAATAGATTGTTTTTCAAATTCTATCAGCCTTTTCGAAAAACTGGGAAATGAATATGGTTTAGGAAGCTGTTATAATACTTTTGGATGGTTGTGGTATGAAATCAGGGATTATGAAAAGGCCGGCAAGTATTTTAAGCTTAGCCTTGAAATATTTAAAAAATTGGGAAATGAAACTGCAATAGCCTCATTGTACTTAAATTATGGTTCTGTGCTTGATTTAA
>JBGPAO010000489.1:0-2859 GCA_041480755.1 Bacteroidia bacterium | reverse complement strand
CACCGCTTGAAACAGCAAGGTATCTCATAAAAAATCCTTCTCTTGATCCTGAATTAAAATCGACTGTACCTGCGCTGATAGGCTGGGTGGGAAGTGTTTTCGCCACAGAAGGCATGGATGCTATAAAAGAACAGACATGGTGCTATGAACCTATGGGAAGCCACACCTCCAGGTATGCTTCTTTGTGCGCCCTGTGGTATGAATTTACAGGGGATAAAAAATACAAAGACCTTGCTTACAGGTTTTTCAACTTTGCTACATACATGACCTATGAAAACGGGGTGGTTGCAGTGGGACCCGAATGGCCCGGATCGTGGTTTTCAGATGGCTACGGCGATTATATCCGTCATTTTATGGAGGGAATGGCTGCCATTCCCGAATGGGCACCGGCCGGCGAGGATCATCTCCTGAAATGTTCATCGGCGGTTCAGCAGATTGAATATAAACCTGGTACTATCCGGTTCAATACGTATGATGATTCAGGTGTGGCTGTATTAAGGATCTCTTTTCAGCCAAAAGTAGTATGGGCTGGTAACAAAAAGCTCACAAAGCAGACAGACACGGGAAAAGAAGGCTGGACATGGACTCCTCTTGATAAAGGAGGTGTTCTCAGGATAAATTACTCCGGAAGTGATGAGGTGGTGATTTCCAGTAAATTATATGTATACGATCAGCTTAATCCGCCAAAAGTGCTGCTTTAAATCCATCCAGCCAATGGTCATTTTCCAGATCGTATGCCCTGAAAAACACACCAAAATATCAGTTTATCACAATCAGTCAGTTTATAATGTTCAGTTAGTTGTGTCCAGATTGAAAAGAACATATTACGGTATGTTGTATTTTCCGGGAAATCATATAATTCATTGAAATGATGAATAGTTATTATTGCGACCAGATTCTTTTCAATACACCATTCTACTACCTGATCTACACGGGCCAGGAATGCTTCATCAATTTTATAAGGATAGCTGGAATCAGTGTGACACGACCAGCATATTGGAATTCTTACCGAGTTAAAACCGGCATGCCGGATAGAATCTATGAACCTTTCTTCAATAATTAGTCCCCAATCCCCTTCATTTGGTGCTTCAAGAGCATTCCCAAGGTTTATTCCTGAATGATTATTTTACCGGTATACCTGGAACCGTTATTTATGACTGACAGTAAGTGCATACCTGGTATGATATCAGAAATGTCCAGTCTTATCATCTCAGATCCATCGGCTGACATGCTGAAGGTTTTTAGCAGGCGTCCGGAGATATCCCTGATTTCGATGAATGTTTTTCCAGGTAAGTCTTTGGATGGAAAGCATATTAAATCTTTGGCGGGTAATGGAAATGGAGCCAGCGATATTATTTTTTCCTGAGCAATTGTTTGAGTGTTATTGAATTGTGTTAATGTCTCGAGCATTGCCCTGTCCAGTTTGTACCCCTGGTATGTTTCATATTGACAATCACTCCGGTCACTGTTAAGTATTCCAAAAGCGCCGGAAAAGTTCCACAATGCCCATCCGATTTGATTTTCATTGAAAAGTTTTACCAGGTCGGAAAGGAAGGCAATGGTTACATCATACGGTGTTTTATTATATACACCGAATTCCTGGACCATCAATGGAATACTGTCTCTTTTTGCGATGGCAAAACTATTCCGGTAGGCCTCAAAGGGAAGCAAATTACTTCCATCAGATGCTGTCAGGCTTCCGTCGGCCTCCAACCTGTAGCTTGCCTGTTTTTTCCCCCAGGTGTCATCTGAAGGATAAAAAATTAACTCGTTATCGTCCCACCTCAGGGTAATCGAATTAATCGTCATCCAGTCACCCGACGAATTCTCAAATACAAGCCGGGATGCTGCTGCCGTAATAACAATCGAAAAATTCTTGTTGGATATATTCTGGTAACCCCATTGGGTATTTATAACCTGTGAAAAGTCTGCTCCCGTGTCGGGCCCGCAGATGAATTTTTTTGACAGGATAATATTGCTGTCTGCTTTAATCTGAAGAGTTGATTCGACTGAAACCTGCCGCACATTCACAATTATTTCCGCACCCCGGGGGATATTGCCTTCGATAACCAGCGGACTTTCATACTCACTTTTCCAGGGTCCGTATAAATAATCAGATACCCATAACATTGGCCAGCGCGGCAGCTGCCATGTGTCCGAACCATCCACCCATTCAGCCCTATAATGGGTTATACCAAAAGGATCATAACAATGAATGGCCTGCGCTATATTAGGTTCACCCTTCAGTTCGCTAATAAGAATTCTTCCATATTCCAGACCATCAACGAAAATGATCCGGTCAGGACTTATGTCATGAATTGAGTTGATGGCTCTTTTCATAATTTTGACATAAACTTCTTCGGTAACACCGGTGGGTTCATTTACCAGGTTAAAGCTTAATTTGTCAGGTGAAATGTCTTTGTACCGATTGGCAAAGAATTCCCAATGCCGGATAAAGGCATCCTGAGCAACAGTATCGGTCCACAGGTTTAACTGCTGATTGGGAGGAAGGGTGGCTGCATTCACGCAAAAACCAGGTGCCCGATGCAGGTTTATACATACATGTACACTATATTTTATCCCCCACTCTATGGCCTGATCAATCTCATACACTTCAGAATCAATAAACTGGTCCCAGTCACCTGTCTTTGTATAAGTCCTGTAATCCAGAGGTAGTCGTACAAAATTAAAACCCAGCTCATGGATCAGGCTGAATTCCTTTTCGGTATATCCCTGATTACTCCAGGAAACATCAAACTTTCCAAGCAGATTAAAACCTTTTTGCTCTGTACAAAACTGAATAAGATTCGTAACCTGGCAAGCAGTTCCGTAGAAAGAACAGAAAAAACAGAAAAAAAT
>JBGPAO010000488.1:0-2860 GCA_041480755.1 Bacteroidia bacterium | reverse complement strand
CCACCAGCACTTTTTTTATCGTGCGTAAGTTGAATCGCCTGACAAGTCCCTTCTGAGAAATAGATCTGACTTTCCCAATGGTATCCCTGGGGTGAATCTGCGGTAAGCAAGTGATTGCCGGCTGGCATGAATACATTTACTGCATCTGATTGATCACAACTCAGTCCACTGGGCCAATAATGACTGATTACTCCTGCATATTCACCATCTATGTATATATCAGTGTAACCAATATCCACACTTGTCCAGAAAGTTACAAGACCCAAAGTGCCTCCATAAGGATTATTAGGATTAAAACCAGTTCCTCCCTGCAGAGGGGAGCCACCCTCCTGGGGTATATAATAACCTATCAGTTCAATCTCTTCACTACCTTCGTAAACCGGACAATAGAAACAATCCAAAAAAGCAACATATTTTGATGTTTTCCTGTAAAGTAATCCTACCTGCGGATTTAAATACTCCTCTTCGGTAAAGTCATAGCGTTCTGTTACATATTGTTCACCCCAGTTATCCCTTTGATGCTTTACATGATATGCCTGGAAAGTACCCAATCCAATAGTCACTGATGAAGTTGATAATGTAACATCCAGGCTTGATGCGTGGGAAAAGAACATTGCAAAATTGCTCCATGAGGTTTTGGACAGATCAATCATATCAACATAACCAGTAGCATTGGGATGATAGACACTCAGTGAACTGCCTGCCGAATTACCAAGATAAATGTAGTCTCCCAATAAGGACTTATTATAATATTGTTTCCCTGTAACACGCAGATGAATGAAATCGGTAGTCTCATATTGAAGGTCTATTTCAGTAACGACCAGGTATGTGGTTCCCTCTTCATAGCCTGATATCTCGCCATTTTCAGTTTCAGTTGACTTAACCCTGTATACCCATTGCGCATTCTCGGCTACAGGAAAGAGATCAGGCGGTTTATTGACGGTGATCGTCGTTGAAGCATCGTCGGATAGTCCCTTGGCATCGGTGACTTTTAGCTTAACCTGGTAAGTCCCTGTTGAACTATAATATTTCGATACACTGACGCTTGTTGAGGTATTGCCATCACCAAAATCCCAGAGATATGAAAGAACATCACCATCCTGATCAGTTGATCCGCTGGCATCAAACTGAACTGTTAAGGGTCGGTCTCCTGATGTAACGTCTGCATAAAGGTTTGCGACAGGCGGATGGTTTACTTTCTCTTTTTTTTCTGCTTCATCTTTCTCGCATCCCTGAATAAAGAAGAGGAATATTATTGGAAATAGAATAAAAAATTTTGTTTTCATGACCATAAAATTGGATTGAACTTAAATAGCCTAAAAGATACTTAATTAATCCCGGACATAAGAATTATAAATAAAATTATAAAAATTTCTTCTCAAGCGTCTCATGTAGCGAATAAGAAGATGTTAATTGTGGTCGTCCTTCAGAAAACCAAATTTTTCCAGAAACTTATCAGTCTGCTCAAGAATATTTTCATCATAATATGTTGAGTACTTATCATTGTCCTCATCAAGATAATGGCCGCGTCCCTCAAATACGACGGACTCAAAATAATTGCCAAGGGATAGTGTCTTTTCTTTAAAAAGATTCATTATATAAATCGGCACCATGCAGTCCTCTGTTCCGTGAAATTCAATGGCTGGAGGAAGGCCAGGTTTCAGATTATGATATGGGGAGACTGACCAGATCTCGTTTCGTCGTTCTCCCATTAACCAATCGGCCCAGGCTTCCATAGTATTCAGATTACTTGAAAAGAGTAAAAGAGCATTCGGCACAGGACTGATATCCATATTATCAGATTCTTCATTAATATTATCAAACATGGCCGTTGACAATGCTAACTGACCGCCCGCAGATTGTCCTGATGCAATAATTTTATCCGGATCGATATTAAAGGATGCTGCATTTTCCCTGACCCATCTTAAAGCAGACCTTGCATCTTTTACACATTCGACAAGTGTGATATCAGGATCAGGTACAGTCCCGTCTTCAGTTTTCGATAACCGGTATTGAAAAGAGAATGTGACAAATCCCTTTTTTGCGTACCGTATGCAGGTAGTATGGAATTCAGACGGACTTCCATAAGCCCATCCGCCTCCATGAAAGAAAGCAATTGCAGGATTCTTCAGTTTTTTTTGAGTTTCAGCAGTATAGAACATATCTGCTGTTAATTGTTTTCCATCAACGGTTTTATAAATTTTCTGTTCCTGAATAACAGTTGTATCCTGAGCGAATATGCTGAGGTTAAAAAATAAACAGGTTATTAAAAATGAAGGATATAGTTTCATATTTTTTCAGTTTATTAAAAATTAAATTTATACTATTATTGAAATTTGCAGCACAGGGAATCTGAAATTATAACCATTAATCTCAAATATTTTAAAAAGTCGCACTTATTGTTTTATAAAACGTTCTGTAAAAATCACCTGTTCTGTCTGCAGGTGAAGTATGTAAATTCCTGAAGGCAGGTCTCTTATATTTATCTTTATAGGATCCCCATCGTTTACAGTTACCAGGGAATACATCATCCGCCCATCGATATTTTGTATGTATACTATTATTTTCTGCCCTTGTACTGACAAAACAGACTGATCAATTGTCAATTCATCCAAAACCGGTACAGGGAAAATCCGCGGATTACTGATCACAGGATTGTTAATACCACCCACAACGGTTACATTTATTTTAACTGTTTTGTTTACAGAATTATAGTTTGTACTGTCACCGGGGGAAAAAAGTACATCCAATTCCTGACCATCACCTGCAGGCAGAAGCGTGCCTGATGGAGGATCGTAAATGAACATCCCGTCTACATTTGCTGTTGCATCGAGTTGTATCTCACTTAACAGGGTACCAT
>JBGPAO010000487.1:0-2861 GCA_041480755.1 Bacteroidia bacterium | reverse complement strand
TTTTGATAATATTTATATCAATAAAGTGGCATCTTTATCCCTTTCAAAAGATATTATCAGGAAGCACCACGATCTGAAAATTGTTTACACGCCAATCCATGGAACAGGTGTTAAACTGGTTCCCATGGCTTTAAAGAAATATGGTTTTACAAAGGTTTATAATGTGCCGCAACAGGATATCACGGATGGCAATTTCCCGACTGTTGTTTCTCCCAATCCGGAAGAATCAGCAGCTTTATCCATGGCAATAAAAAAAGCTGATGAAGTCGGTGCAGACCTGGTGATGGCAACTGATCCTGATTCTGATCGGGTCGGCATTGCTGTACGGGATTTTAATGGCAAACTGGTTTTACTGAACGGAAATCAGACAGGATCCGTACTCATCTATTACCTGATCAGGAAATGGTCGGAAAATGGCAAACTCAAAGGCAGGGAATATATTGTCAAAACTATTGTCACTACTGAACTGATGGCCGATATTGCAGCAAAATATAACGTGGAAACATTTGATGTTCTGACCGGATTCAAGTTTATTGCCGATATTATGAGATTAAATGAAGGGAAGAAAACTTTCATTGCAGGTGCAGAAGAAAGTTACGGATATCTGGCCGGTGATTTTGTAAGGGATAAGGATGCCGTCATGTCATGTGCCCTTATTGCAGAAACTGCTGCATGGGCAAAAGAGAGGGACAAATCATTATACGAGTTGCTGATGGATATTTATGAAGAACACGGATTGTATCGCGAAAGCCTGGCAAATATTTACCGGAAAGGAAAAGAAGGGGCTGAAGAAATACGTCAGATGATGGAAAAATTCCGTGAATCTCCTCCTGAAAGGCTTGATGGATCAAGGATCATTAAAGTATATGATTATCTTCTCCGGAAATCACTGGATAATCAAAAAAACATTACTCTGCCGATTTCATTGCCCAAATCTAATGTCCTGCAGTACATGACTGAAGACAGCACAAAAGTTTCAATACGGCCCTCAGGAACTGAACCCAAGATTAAATTCTACTTCAGTGTTAAAGGCAAACTGGAAAAGAAAGAAAACTATGAGTCAGCAGTCAGATTGCTGGATGAAAAGATTGAAAGGATTAAGAAGGAACTGGGGATTGTTTAGGTTCTCGGTTCTGTAGCCTCCGACTGGCAGTCGGAGGTTGACACGTTCTCTTAAATGTCTCAATTGTCTTAAAGCTCTCAAATCAATTACAAAAAGGAAATTAATAATGAAGTCTCATCGTAAAGAGTTGTGGTTTAATATCCCCCAGAGGAGGAAGCTGGTCAATATCACCTCACAGGTCGAGGAAGCTCTCAGGGAAAGCGGTATAAATGAAGGCTTGTGCCTGATTAACGCAATGCATATATCTGCCAGCGTATTCATCAATGATGATGAAACAGGATTACATCAGGATTTTGAGGTATGGCTTGAAAAACTTGCCCCTGAAAAGCCATATTCCCAGTACAGGCATAATGGATTTGAAGATAATGCAGATGCTCATCTCAAAAGAACTATAATGGGAAGGGAAGTTGTTGTGGCTGTCACAGGAGGAAAGCTGGACTTCGGTCCCTGGGAACAGATTTTTTATGGAGAGTTTGACGGAAAAAGAAAGAAGAGGGTACTGGTAAAGATCATTGGGGAATAAGGTTATAAGGTTATAAGGTTATAAGGTTATAATAGCTCAAATTACCTGATCATGGAAATTGGTTTGCTCAAATAGATTTAAAAGATACGGCCATGAAAGATAAGATCCCGGAAGCGATTGCAGAACTCGAGAAAGGAGTATATGCGGCTCTGGAGACATATTGCAATGCACACCGGGGCAGCGGGCACAAATCGATGGTAACCACATATTTATTCGAGCAGGCCAGGGAAATTGTGCTGGAACACCTTGGGCTGAACAAAGGCAGATATGTGGTTATCTTTTGCACGCCAGGAAGAGCAGAGGTCCTCATGGCAAAACTTAAGCTAAATAGTTATCAATGTTTATCAAGCCAGGACATCGGGCTACCACTGGGTGTAAGGGCATTGGCTGTTGACAGAAAGGCTTTGCCCGGAGGGCCTCCTTTCCAGACCGGTGGAGGAACAACCAGGCTTGTCTCTCCCGGATGGGTAATCTGGGCCCACTCACCGGACAGGTTCGAGGCCGGTACCCCGGCTATCATCAATATCATCGCGTTTGCCAGGGCGCTTCGACTGATCCGGCATTTTGGGAATAATGCTTTCTGGAATATAACCGGGGAAAAATTATCTGCTGTGGAAATCCTGTACCATGATGAACTGGAGGAATACTCCGGGAAAAAACTGCTTGATGAACTCCGGCTCACCCTGATAGGTCACAATGTCAGCGTTCCAACAATGGAAGGCACCAGGTACTATATTAACCTGGATAACGCTGCCAGCACTCCCACATTTATACCAATATGGAATGCCGTCTTCAGGACATGGCAACAACCCAGACAGGTACAGCAAGAGATCATAAATGAAGTCAGGTCTATCTGTGCCAAAGCATTAGGTGCACCCCTGACTGACTATGATGTGATATTTACTTCCAATACAACTGAAGCCATCAATATAACCGCCGAAAGTTTGAGTAATGAATACGAACAGGGGACCGAACCTGTAGTACTGAATACTCTTCTCGAACACAACTCGAACGATCTGCCATGGCGCATGGTTCCTGATCATTTATTGATAAGACTGAAGGTGGATGCTGAAGGGTTTATAGATTTGAAAGAGATGGACACGATCTTATGTGCATATAACCAGAAGGGTTAGCCTGGGCATACAGAATAGTGAAGAGGATATCGATACATTGATTCGCGTTCTGGAGATAATCGCAAGGAAGGACAAGACCATG
>JBGPAO010000486.1:0-2866 GCA_041480755.1 Bacteroidia bacterium | reverse complement strand
CTTTCTTTGAAAGAATAAGAATGTGTTCTCGCTTTAATGACAAATTCGTTGTCTGATAATTTTTCATAATATAAATATTCGGTTTCATGAACCAGAGAATCAAGTCCCCATTCATACCATTCCTTATACTCTGCCCTTCCCCAGTCTGATATCTCATTGACTGTCCATGGCCGGGAAACATTCAGCTCCGGTCCGGAGGATAAGAAATTTGTGCCATTATATGTTACCTGTTTCAATTTTGCGGAAGCTTTTTCAAAAACATAGACAAAATCTTTACCGGAAATTTTTATCATGGGACCTGTTTCATCAATTACCAGGCTGTTCGTTTGCTGATTTTCAATCAGATCTCCTTCCTTTTTGAATGACAGATGGAATTCTTCGAAAGAAATTTCATAACCTGCCGGAGCCCACTTTGAATCCTCTTTTGTTTTAAACTGAAGCAACAAAAAATATTCACTTCCACTTTTGATTTCAGGTTTAACGAATGGAATTTTAATCTGCCCGGATTTGAGGGGTGCTAAATCCAGGACCAGCTCCCCTTCCTGGATTGGGGATCCATCCTCAAGCAGTTTCCATTCTGTTTTAAGTTCATTAAGATTCGTAAACATGTGCCGGTTCTGTACCTCAACTAATCCTGCTTCCGGAAATAAAGGACGGACATAAACCGGGGCATGGCTTTTCTTTGCCTGCCAGGATTCTGGTTTATATTGCCGGTGTGCATTTATTATTCCATCCATGGTTGCTGAACCTGAAGGTGTTGCACCATAACACTCAAATTTCCCATTGTTATTATAATCCTCGAAAGGAAGCCAGAGCAGCAGGTGCTCATTCACATCAACTGTATCATTAAACCAGCCTAACCTCGAAGGATCAATTGCAATATCATAAATACATACTTCATCGAAAACTGAATTGGAGATAAAACCCGGCTGGCTTTCATGGTCACGCTGGTGGTTCTTTCCGATTGTAATCTCGTAATATGTCCTTTTAACAGAACCATTTGCCGGACCTGACGCAATCTTCTTCCCATCAAGCCAGATCATAATCTCATTGCCATTATATATACCGGCAACATGGTGCCATTTATAATTCCAGTCGCGCGGGAGGTAAGCCGAAATCCTGTTAGTCCTGTCTGTGCAGACAGTAAAATATATTGAATCTTTATGATTTTGCTCAAGTGCAAATGAATACTGGCCTTTTGTGATAAGTGCATTGGATCCGTTGAATCCCCTCGGATAGATCCAGGTTTCAAGGGTTAAGGCATTGCCGGTTATATTAAGAACACGATCAGACGTGATCTCTACAAAATCATCAAGCCCGTTGAATAAAACTGCTTTACCGATTTTACCCTCAACATGTTCCGGGCGACCCATCAATGCTGCAGTATGTTTATATTTTGACCGGTCAGTAGTGGTGAACAGATCAACCATTAATCCCTGTTCCACCCAATCCCAAATAAATCCTCCCTGCAGAGACGGGTATCTGTAAAACCTGTCCCAGTATTCGTCAAAATGACCCAGTGAATTTGCTACAGCATGTGCATATTCACCAAGGATTACAGGTCTTTTTGTTGTATCACCGATTGCATCCAGCATTGCCGGATTGGGATACCGTGTGCCGCATATATCTGCAAACGGGGCATCACCATTCGGATAATTAGTCTGGTGATATAGAAAACGGGTGGGATCAGCCTGCTTAACATATTTTGCCATTTCATAATGAATAGGCGCCAGTCCGCATTCGTTTCCCATACTCCATAAAAACACACTCGGATGATTTTTGTCCCTCTGTACAAACCTGATTGTACGATCCATGAATGCCGCTTCCCAGCCGGGCTGCCAGGCAAGATATTTTTCTCCATAATGACATTCGGCATTGACCTCATCACATATATAGAATCCCCATTCATCAGCCAGGTCATAGAATAAGGGATCGTTAGGATAATGAGAAGTGCGTATCCCATTGATATTGAGTTCCTTCATCAGCCTGAAATCTTTTTCGATCACTTCCCTGGTCATTGTCCTGCCCTTATATGGATCATGTTCATGACGGTTTACTCCCTTAATCATGACCGGGACTCCGTTCACCAGGAGCTGCGCATTTTTTATCTCGTACTCCCTGAAACCGACCTTTTCCTCGACCATCTCAAGTACCTTACCACCAGGATCCTGAAGTTCAAGTACAAGAGTATACAGGTTGGGTTTTTCTGCACTCCATTTCAAAGGATTCTGAATTGACTTTTGAAGAACAACCTCCTGTTCAGTTCCACTTTCCAGTATTTTCAATCCTCTTGTAAAAAAAGATATTTCTTTACCCTCAGCATTGAATAACCTGGCTGCAACAACAATCTTCTCAAGGTTTACGGGTCCGGTATTCTTTATTTTCGCTTTGATGTTCAACATTGAATTCCGGTAATTCAGATCGAGGTCAGTGGTTACAAAATAGTCCTGAATAAAAACATCAGGAACGCTGAACAGGTAAACACTCCTGTATATTCCCGAGAAACGCCACATGTCCTGGTCCTCAAGATAACTCCCATCCGACCACCTTACTACTCTTACTGAAATTTTGTTTTTCCCCGGTTTTACCTTCCCGGTTATATCATATTCAGATGATGTCATGCTTCCTTTATCGAATCCTGTATAATCTCCATTTACCCAGACCCAGTATGCCGCCTTCACACCTTCAAAATGAAGGAAGATCTTTCGGTTTTCCCAGTCAGGGGGAATTTCAAATTCCCTTATATAACATCCTGTCGGATTAAATTCAACAGGGACATTCGGCGGATCATAAGGCGAAAACTCCATCGGCACATTCCGGTATATATAATAATCATATCCCTGCATCTGCCATGTCCCTGGCACCT
>JBGPAO010000485.1:0-2867 GCA_041480755.1 Bacteroidia bacterium | reverse complement strand
TGCTTGAAGGCAGTTTTCAAAAATATGGTGATAATGTAAGGTTAATTGTCCAGTTAATTAAAACCGGCAAAGAAGGTCATGAATGGGCTAATGAATATGATAGGAAATGGGATGATATTTTATCAGTTCAGAGCGAAGTGGCACAGACTGTTGCCAGGGAATTAGATGCAGTGATTACTCCTGAGGAAAAGGAGCTTATTAATAAAATTCCAACTAATGATCTGACAGCCTATGACCTTCATATGCAGGCGTTGGATTTTTATAATAAGTATCTTTTCAGCGGCGATAGAAAATATTTAGAAAAAGTTGCTCAGTTAAGCTATCTGTCTCTTGAACTTGATCCTGAATTTGCCCTGGCATATTATTGGCTTGGTGAAAGTTCTTTAAGTGACAAACAGGTGTCCGGCTATTTTAGACCATTCTACCTGGACACAGCACTGTTCTTTTTTAATAAAGCATTAGAGCTGGATCCAACCCTTGCAGAAGCTTATTCGGCCAGAGGTATTTTTTACAATGAAAAAGATCAAAGACAAAAGGCCATGGTTGATCTGGGAAAAGCTATCAGCTTATCTCCTAATAATTCAGTGGGATATTTAGGGTTAGGTTCAATATATTTTGATTCCAATGATATTATAAATTCCCTGATAAATCTTAAAAAAGCTGAAAAACTGGAAAGAGCAGAAAGTGGTTTAGCGGCTATATATTCTCGTCTTAGTTGGACATATTTATCTGCCGGGGATTTACAAAAAGCAGAATTATATTGTTATAAAGTCAAACAATTAAATGTGATTTTACCAAATGTGGAACTTTGGTTCCTCGAAATACAAGGAAAATGGGAAGACCTTCTTTCCACAGCAGAAAAATATATAGCTCTTCAACCGGAAGATGGAAGTGCGTATGGATATAAAGCAAATGCGTTGCTTGGTTTAGGAAGGATTTCAGAAGCGGAAGATTTCGAAAGAAAAAGTATAGAGTATTCCGGGACTGATATAAATAATGCACATCGGGTTGGTATTATTTTGTGGATGAATGGAAAGAAAGATGAAGCGATGGAATATTTTAATAAACAAATCAGTTTTTGTACTGAAAGTATAAGGCAAAAAGACCCCTACGGGTCCATAGGTGCAGCTTATGATCTGGCAGGTGTCTATGCTTTCCTTGGAAATAAGGAAGAAGCGTACAAATGGCTCAGGGAATATGAAAAAATTGGTTTTTCCAGTGGTATTCATGAATATATAAAAGTAGATCCATTATTCGACAATCTCAGGAATGATGAGGAATTCAAAGAGATTGTTAAAAGAGCAAATGAAAAAGCTGGTGAGATCAGGGCCAGGATTAACCAAATGGAGGAACAGGGAATGTTGGATTAAATATCTATTATTTCCTGAAATAAATTCAGTAAATAATCCGACAATTCTTTTATTGTTTCTAATTTGACGTCTGGGTTGACGTTTTTGTTTGCCTGTATTTAACCGTTTTTAATTTCCGGATAAAATTTGCCTGCTATTTCCCCTGTATAATCATGTAATTTTTAACGTCCTGAATTAAAATCAGTAAAAATCGATAAAGAATCAAGTGGTGCGAGTGGCACAACATTAATAAAATATAAATCCCTTTAATTAAATATATTAGATGGGTTTTGATTTAAAAGGAGACTCTATAGGGGACATTTTGTTTAAATGATTGTATTTCACTTTATCTTATTTTCGACATTGCAAGCGGTCCTGTAGAATCATTGAAGGTTGGATACTTACGAATGACTTCGATAGCATCATCGTAGGTTCGTTGTCCCTGTCCGGTAATCTCGTATTCGTAGTCCCAAAATAGGTAGCGAACATGGCGTGAATTTATTGCGAATAGAAATATCTCCTCCATGGTCAGGTATCCTTCTTCATGGATTGGCTCTTGCTGATCAACTCTCCTGTTATTTAGTTACTTGACAATTACATTCATATTTATTCATTATTTAATAAGACGTAAATTTGACATTACAAAAATATTTAAGGTACTTATAACTACTCGCTCTGGTAATTAAATGAGCGCTTTTAATACACATAAAATATATACATGAATATACGCCTTGTTACTACAAAATCTGATTTGAAAAGATTCATTGGCCTTCCTTACAAGTTATATAAAAATGACCCGGTCTGGGTGCCTCCGTTATTAGATGAGCAATTCAGTCAATTTGATGCGAAGCGTAATCCGACACTTGACCATTGCGAATATTCACTGTTCATTCTTGAGGAAAATGAGAAAGCAATAGGACGCATTGCTGCTTTCATTGACAAACTGGCTCTGGAGACGTGGAAAGAACCGGTTGGACTATTCGGTTATTACGAATGTATTGAAGATATAACAGCCTCAAATGTGCTTTTTGAGACTGCGGCAACCTGGCTCAGAAAAAAGGGAATGACAAAAATGAGAGGGCCATGGAGTTTCGTATCGCAGGAATGGGGATTGGTTGTGGAAGGCTTTACCCCATCACCGGTGGTGATGGCACCCTATAATCCATCTTATTATATTGATCATTTAGCATCTTTTAACTTAGAAAAGGTCAAGGATCTATTGGTTTATTATATTTCAATAAAGGAAGGTTACACCATACCCGATAGAATAATGACTCTTACCGATGATGTTGTAAAACGGTATGGTGTGCGTGTCCGTCAGGTTAATATGAAAAAATATGATGAAGATGTACAGAAGGTTATTGATCTGTCGAACATGAGCCTTATCAGCAATTGGGGTTATACTTCTGTGACAAAGGAAGAAGCAGAAGCAATTGCGCGTGATCTGAAGCCAATTATTCAGCCAAAAGGTGTAATTTTTGCTGAAGATCCGGAAGGTAAACCTATCGGATTTGCAAT
>JBGPAO010000484.1:0-2873 GCA_041480755.1 Bacteroidia bacterium | reverse complement strand
TATTTCTCCAATTAAACCTGTAGTGACCGTTAAGTGCATCGTCTTATGATAAGAACTCATTTCTGATTCATTGTCGCAGGTGTCAACAGCTGTAATTTTATATTTAAATGCTTGCTCTAAGGGATCAGTATTTCCATCAACAATATATCCGGGGCGCTCAAAATCTGAAATTCCAATTAAATCATAAATATTCGCAATAACACCTTCTCTGTAAATATTATATGACATAATTCCGGCATCTGGAGTTTTTTCCCATATTATCAGATTTTTGCCAGTTTGCGGATTAAAAGTGACTAAACAGATTTCCTGTTTATTATAAGGCATGACAGCCTGAATTGTGAATGATTCAGAAATCTGACAATTATTTTGATCTTTTATATTAACTGAATAATCACCAGCAGGTAAATTTAAAATACTTTGAAAACCCTTGCCATTTGACCAGGAATATGTGTAAGGTGGCACACCTCCTGAAATGCTAATTTTAATAAATCCTTCACTGCTGCCAGCACAAATAAAATCAGAATAATCTGATTGATTAATTAAAAGTTGTTCAGGTTCAAGAATTTCAATGCTGTCAGTCATTGTACAACCTCTCCTGTCAGTTACTGTCACTTTATTCCAGCCGGCATCTAAATTCAGGATATGTTGAGTGGTACTTCCATTGGACCAGTCAAAAGAAAATGGCCCTTCGCCTTTAACTGAAAGATTTATTAATCCATCAGAGATTCCATGACATGTTATATCTGCTTTGGTAAGACCAATTCCTTCAATCAGGCAACTATCTTTAATACAACGGACAGACCAACCTACCTCTCTCTTATCAGCGTTTGTCCTGACTATATTTTGATTATCGCTTGACATGTACCAGCCCCGGGCACTATCTTCATCAGCTTCTGTTGAGGACCACCAGAATCCGGAGGCACCCAAATAATTAAACGCATTGACACCATAACAACCGCCACCCGGAAGAGCTGTAAATCCAGTTTCATTGGTTGCTCCTGTATTTGGACTATTCCAGAGAGTTGTGTCTTTAAGTTTGCCGCCTGCTGCATCAAAACCACCCAGATAATCAACTAATACTTCCCATTCTGAATCTCCCGGCACATGCCATCCTGCAGGACAAATACCCGCATCCCCGGTTACTTCCGGATATCCATTATCCAGATTATAATCCATCATTTCATACCATTGGTACAAACCCCCATAAATGCTGCACATAGTATCATTGTTATTATAACAATATTTCATGACAGCGCCAGTGTCAGTACCCGAGCCGCCAGGAATCCGATAGCCAATATTTAAGTTCTCAGCCATCCACCATTGTTCGCCAATTTTTACAATTTTATAGGTCTGACCATCCCGGATATCAATAATGGAATCGACATCTACGTCCGGACCTGGAGAAACCAGTTCGGGATACTGATTTTGAAAGGCAGTAAGGCCGACACCGCAATTAGCCAGGCTGCCATTGCCATCCACTCCGTTTGAAGTCCAAACCATCAAACCTTTCCATCCCTGCTGGTAAGTCTTAATATAAGCTTCACTTATAGGGACAATAAGTTCATCAACTCCTGATGTATTCTGCTTGTAAACACCCCTGGCAGGATTTTCACCAACCATGCAGGGCCGGTCATTGATCCCATAATTATCAGGAGTTTTGTCAACGGCAAAATTGCCAAACCAGCGCACCACCCATCCATAAAAATGAGGTGAATAGAAATCCAGAAATGCCATTGGAGAATTATGCTGAGCCTGTAAATTCTGATCACTCCAGAAATTCCCTTCACAACCCGGACAATCACTATTCCATTTTACAGCTGCACTGCCCAATGTGACCAGAACGTTACTATTCTGATGCACAGCTGCAGCCACCCTGGCAACAAAATATTGCAGCCTGTCCCATGAGATACTCCCGCATTCGGAATTTTCATGCATCCATTCGATCTCATTACACACATCGATACACCAGAGATAGGGATTATCTTTATACCTGTTAATGAACGGAACCACGTAATTATTGACATAACTGCTAACATTGGCTGTATCTGCCAGCATATTGCGCCAGCGCTGATATTTTGTGTAAGTATTTTTAGTGTGATCAAACGAAGTCAGTGTAGCCATAATATAAACCTGGTGCTGCTCCGCCAGCGCAAACATATCATCCAGGTCTTCCCAGTGAGCCAGTGTCGCACCGCTTACCAGTCCTGTTGTACTGATATCGACACCCACATCACCATTACAGGTGATCCAGATCCGGGATGCATTTCCTCCTGCCTGCCGGATCTCCTGAAATTCTGTATCCCAGAAATTGTGGTCATAGCTACCTCCGAAATCATTCCAGTTATCCCAGGGTGTATTAACTCCGTTAATGAAAATTTCCTTCCCGTAAACACGAAAAGTATTCCCATCTATGCCAATCCTCTGGGAGCAGATATATTCCGGGCTAATTATGAAAAGTAGAATCATTAATGGGACATTCCGAACAATTAATTTTTTGAGATGATATTTATTATTAAAAGCTTTCATAAAAAAAATATTATAAAGGCCGTGAAAAGATTTAATAGTTTACTTAAACTCTAATTTAGTTAAACCACAAATGTAAGGTCTCAGGAATTTACAATCAGGTTTGATGGTTTAAAAATAAATGAATTTCAGTATTAAACCAAAAAGGCTGGAACTCAATGCCAGGTTTTTTAGTTTCTGGTAGAGCTTAAGTCTTTTTGCTCAAAGAGAAAGCGTGAGTACGCTGAATATAAACTTGCTGACTTAGGAGATAATTGTTTACCTGATCCGGAATGTATAGGTATACTTTAATAATATGGTCCGCTGATTGCTGAAAGGAAGAGATGGTTCATACTCATCCCTGTCTGAAT
>JBGPAO010000483.1:0-2875 GCA_041480755.1 Bacteroidia bacterium | reverse complement strand
GACATATGTGGAAACATAAATCACATGTCTTTATCAATACCCTGGGCCTGGCTATTGGTATTGCTTTCTTTATCATGATTGGACTATTTGTCATTCATGAACTAAGCTACGATAAGTTTAATGAAAAAAAAGACCGGATCTGCCGGTTGATACTTGATGGCAAAATCGGGGAACAGGAAATACTTGGCTCCTTTACGCCGGCTCCGATGGCAGCCGCACTCAAAGAAGAAATCCCTGAAATTATTGAGGCTTGCAGAATGGATAATTGGGGAGAAACTGTTATCCGGTATGAAGACAAGACATATATCGAAGACCACTTTGTACTTGCCGATTCCACTTTTTTTAACATATTCTCTATCCCATTAATTAAGGGAAATCCTCAGCAAGCGCTTAATGCACCTCACAAAGTAGTTTTGACCGAATCATCTGCTGCAAAGTATTTTGGGAATGAAGATCCCATTGGCAAAATGCTTTTAATTGGAACGGATACAACTCAATATAGTGTAACAGGTATTTGTAAGGATCTCCCGGATAATTCTCATTTTGAATTTAATATGCTTGGGTCATTCCTCACTCACTGGAGGGCAAGCGAAGAAATCTGGCTTTCTAACAGTTTTGCCACTTATGTCCTGTTAACCGAAGGTGCTTCGCCAAAGGATGTGGAAGAAAAAATCAAACCGATACTGTTGAAAAATATCGGCCCTGAACTTCAGCAGATTATGGGAATCAGTATAGAAGATTTCCAGGCATCCGGCGACAGGTATGGCATCTCTCTGCAACCCCTTACGGATATTCATTTAAATCCGGCTATAGAAACGCAATTTAAGCAGCCAAATGATAAAAAGTACATTTATATCTTTGCACTTGTTGCAATTGCCATTTTGATTATTGCGGTTATCAATTATATGAACCTGGCAACTGCACAATCTGCCGGAAGGGCACATGAAGTGGGACTGAAAAAGGTTATGGGTTCAGGGAAATATGAGCTTATATGGCAATTCCTTGTTGAATCTGTCATATTCAGTTTACTATCCCTTGTAATTGCTCTTCTCCTTATAGAACTGCTCCTGCCCTATTTCAATAACCTGGTTCAGTTGAAGCTCGACCTCGCATATTTTGACAAATGGTATATAATTCCGCTTTTATTAGCATTATCTCTTGCTGTAGGTATCGCTTCAGGGACTTACCCGGCCTTCTTCCTGTCGTCATTCAGGCCATCTGCTGTTCTTTCAGGTAAACTCAGATCAGGATTAAAGAGTGGAATACTGCGGAGCATACTTGTTGTCTTTCAGCTGACTATTTCAATTACTTTAATAGTTGCTACTATCGTTATATTCCGGCAGGTTCATTACATGCTGAATAAAGACCTCGGTTTCAATAAAGAGCAGGTAATGGTGATTGAACAGGTGCATGCCCTCCAGGACAAGATCCCTGTTTTTAAGAAAGAAATTGAAAATATACCGGGCGTTGTTGCTTGCTCCCATTCGACAGCAGTCCCAGGGCATATGAATAATGTAAATGGGTATATGATTGAAGGCAGGGGGGAAGATAATGTTGTTATCATGACAACTACCTGGACCGATTATGATCATCTCAAAACATACGGAATAGAACTTGTCGAAGGGAGGTTTCTATCGGAAGAATTTACTTCCGATAGCACTGCCTGTGTGATCAATGAAACTGCCGTAAAAAATTTCCAGCTGGAAGATCCTTTAAATACAAGATTCATCCTGCCTACTCCTTTTGGCTCACATAGAATAATTCAGAATGTGGTAGGGGTTGTAAAGGATTTTCATTTCACTTCACTTCGTGAGGGCATAAATCCTTTTGTTTTCCTGAATGCCGGAAACCAGCAAAACTGGGGTTATTTCAGCATAAAGATTAGACCTGAGAATGTTTCCAAAACAACCGCGCAGGTTGAGAAAGTATGGAAGGATTTTACAAATGATTATCCCATTCAGTACTTTTTCATGGACGAGGATTTCAACAGGCAATACCAGGAAGATCAAAGAACAGGAAGACTTTCGCTTGTTTTTGGCATCCTTGCAATTTTTATTGCAAGCCTCGGATTATATGGCTTAACTTCATTTACAGTTGAACAACGCACCAAAGAAATAGGGATACGTAAGATCCAGGGTGCTAATATCAGCAGGATCGTTTATCTTATGCTCAAAGAATCTACTATAATGATAGTTATTTCAACAGTTATTGCATGGGTGCTTGCATTTTTATACCTGACTAAATGGCTGGAGAATTATAGTTACAGGATCAAGCTGAGTCCTGCAGATTTTATTATTTCCCTTATAATAGTCCTGGTAATAAGCTGGCTGACGATAAGCTACTGGACAATAAAAGCTGCAAGGACAAATCCGGCCGATGCGCTGCGGTATGAATGATAATTCTGAATGATGAATTCTGAATGATGAGTGATGGGTACAGGGTACTGAGTGCTGAAAAATCAAAAACTATTCCCATTGAGAAGCTTATATTAATCAAACGAAATAATCAAATGAAGATGAAATGCATTCGGCTGATTATCATTGTGTTATTAATTAATTCCATGTCTTTGGTCGATGGCCAGAGTAAAACAACCTCGTCTGAAGGAGGTACAATTCATGTAGTGGGCCATGCTCATATGGACATGAACTGGCTATGGACATATTCTGAAACAATGCAAATGTGCAATGACAACCTGAGGCAGGTTGTTGCATTCATGGAAGAGTACCCGGATTATACCATGCTTCAAAGTCAGGCTGCAGTATATAATTTCGTCGAAATGGTTGATCCCCCTCTATTTGAAAAGGTTAAAAAATATGTCAGTGAAGGCCGCCTGGAGCTTGCCGGAGGAATGTGGACCGAAGGAGACATGAATATG
>JBGPAO010000482.1:0-2882 GCA_041480755.1 Bacteroidia bacterium | reverse complement strand
CAACAAAATTCAAATTCTTTGAATCATATATATCTAATTTCATAATCATTTTATTTTATTAAGCGAATTTATCAAAAAGAACTCAGAAGCCTAAGTATATTGCAAAAGATTAGTTATGATGTAAGTCTGTAGCCTTGCAACCTTGCAGCCTTGCAACCTTGCAGCCTTGCAACCCTGCAGCCTTGGGGTAATTATTCTATCCGATTCACGCCTCACGCATCACTCTTCGCAGTTCACTCTTCACTGCTTCACAGCTCACTCTTCACTGCTCACTGTTCACTATTCACTCTTCAGGCTTCACTATTATTCCCTAAATTAGCAGTCTGATTAATTTGAAAGTGAGCAAACCTGATATATTTAAACTGCTTGAGAGGGCTACAATAACCTGCTCCGGAGAAATTCCTGTTTCCATTCTGCCACTGCCGGTTTCTGGCTCAACAAGGCAGTATTTCAGGATCAAACTGAAAGAAAAGACAATTGTTGGCGTCTGGTCAAACAATAGAGCTGAAAATTCTGCATTCATTCATTTTACAGAACATTTCAGGAAACTTGGATTAAATGTCCCTGAATTATTTTTCAAAGACCTGGATAATGATCTTTATCTCGTCCAGGATCTTGGCGATGAGACACTTTACTCATTCATGACCAGGAAAATCACTGGTGAAAAAAATCCTGGGGATGACCGTTTATCTTACAAGTCTGGTGAAAAGACTCTTGGGGATGACCGCGTATCTTACAAGATTGATGATAAAATTCCTGTAAATAATGAGTTAACTGCTAAATCAACTGAAAAAATTCCGACGCATGATCCTTTATTCAATAAGTCAGCTGAAGAAAAATTGGAACATGCCCGTATGTTCTACCAGTCAGCGCTGAAACATCTGATCCGGTTTCAGATTGATGGTCCAAAAGGCCTGGATTTTTCACACTGCATCCCACGGCCGGTTTTTGATGAACAAAGCATCCTGTGGGACCTTCAGTATTTTAAATATTATGTGCTGAAATTATTTAATATTCCCTTTGATGAACAAAAACTGGAGGAAGATTTTATCATGACCTCCAGGCTGCTTGCTTCGGTGGATAATAGATATTTTATGTACAGGGATTTCCAGTCAAGAAATATCCTGATGCATAAAAATGATTTATACTTTGTTGATTATCAGGGAGGAAGAAGAGGCCCTTTACATTATGACCTGGCCTCATTGTTATTTGAGGCACGCATTGACCTTCCAACGGATTTCCGCGAAGAACTGACTGATTTTTATGTTGGGGAGTTGTCAGGGCAGATTAAATTAGACCGCAAAGAATTCCTCCAGCAATTTTATCTTTTTGTATTTCTGAGAATTTTGCAGGTCCTCGCTGCATATGGATTAAGAGGTTATGTACAGAATAAATCAATCTTCCTCAGAAGTTATCCTTTTGCAGTGAATAACCTGGAATGGTTATTAGATAAGGGCCTGATAAAACTTAATGCAAATGAACTTCTGAAAGCAGTGGAAGGAATAATCAAAGTTGATGAGATACGTGAAAGTTATATTGAATCTCAGGTCCTTAATATCTATATCCATAGTTTTTCCTATAAATATGGGATTCCTAAAGATTTTAGCAGCAATGGAGGTGGATTTGTATTTGATTGCAGGATAGTACCCAATCCTGGCCGATATACTGAATTTAGGGAAATGACAGGAACGGATGAACCGGTTATCAGGTTTCTTGAGAAGCATAATGAGGTTAAAGATTTTCTGGATCAAGTCAGGAATATTATGGATATTGCAATAAAAGATTACTCTGAGAGAGGCATGAACCGTCTAATGGTCAGTTTTGGCTGTACAGGCGGACAACACAGGTCGGTATACTGTGCTGAGAAAATTGCAGAATATATATCAGAAAAGCATAAAATAAAGACAAATGTTGTCCATGGCTACTATAAAAATATTGGAAAATGAAGCCTTGTAACCTTTGTCCATGGTTATTAAAAGAATATTGGAAAATAATGATTTATGGATTATAGTTTTTAGCAAGTCCATGAAGGTTTTCCATGATAGATTGAAATAAGTAAACAAATTATCAATGAGAGCAATGATTCTTGCAGCAGGGCAGGGGACAAGACTTAGGCCACTGACCAATCAGATACCGAAACCACTTGTCAGATTTCAGGGGACGCCGTTGCTGGAGATCATCGTTCAGAGACTGCTTTTCTTTGGTATAGAAAAAATAGTTGTGAATGTTCATCATCTTGCACACCAGGTGATTGAATTTTTGAGATCCCGTGATTATTATGACGGAAGGGTACTGGTTTCTGACGAGACTGACCGTTTAATGGATACAGGAGGCGGAGTAATTAAAGCCAGGGAATTGCTCGATAATGGAGAACCATTCGTTCTGCATAATGTTGATGTATATACCAACCTGGATATACAGCAGCTTGTGAAGGCTCATAAAGCTGATAATACTTTAATTACAATTGCTGTAAAAAAAAGAACACCCTCCCGTTCATTGCTGTTTGATGAACAAAATAGCCTTGCCGGTTGGCAGAATAACAAGACCGGAGAAAAAAGAATAATCAGGGATACTAAAGGAGATCTGACAGATTATGGAAATAGTTGTGTTTATGTTATCAATCCGGAGTTTTTCAGTCTGGTCTCCAACAGCCAACCTGTATCTCTGACAGATCTATATCTTGATCTTGCCAAAACTTACACTATTAAAGGATTTGTCCATAATCAGGATTATTGGTATAACCTTGGATTATATGATACATTTCTGGAAGCAGAGGCTGCTATAAAGTCAGAAATTTCCTGATCCGGGAATGATGAGTGAAATCATGCTAAAAGGGCTGGTATGCCAGATATATGACTTTTGGACAGGTTTAATAAATATTT
>JBGPAO010000481.1:0-2890 GCA_041480755.1 Bacteroidia bacterium | reverse complement strand
TTTGAAATCTCCCGGGTTTTTCTTTCATCCCTTACTTCTTCTGTTTTTATTCCCCGAAAGGTTTGTTTTTCTTCTACCCTTAATTTATCTGTAGCCTGTACTTTTTCTGTCTTATCCTTATTGGGTTCATCTTCACCAATTTTTAATTTACTAATTGTTTGTGAATCTTTATATTTCACATACCATTTGATAATGACGGCAAGGTTACTAAGCACAGGCTTTACCTGTTCAGGATCAAAATCTTTGGGATGGGCGCCAAAAGTTGATAAACTGTTCAGGCCATCCATTGATGCAATTATATTAGAAGGGACCTTTTCTTCGTGGCCCAGTTTGTCAATGATTCCTTTCAGAGGTTCGGTCCTGCGGGGTCTTTTTAATTCGCGTTCGCACAGATCGGTAATAATAACCTCAAGGCACCTTCTTGAATAAATAAGTATAACGTTAGCATCATCAAACCTGATCAACTGTTCCAGTTCCTTCTCCAACTCAGGAAACCTGCCTTTCAGTGAAGTGTATAATGATTCGATTTCTTTTATTTCAGCAGACCAGATCTGCATGTGGGTAGGAATTTAAAAACCATGTATAATTATATAAAATTAAGCTAATTCCAATATAAATTCAAAATGCAGTTCAATAAATGAATTAAATGATAATTTCTCACTTCATCGGAACTTCCATCAATAGAAATTCGGAATCAGCATTCGCTTTAACAGAAAACTTATCCACATCCCATATTCCATATCCGTCGCGGGATTCCAATTCCTGGTTGTTGATTGTTACATTACCGCTTAGAATGAAAGTATAAACACCGTTCCCTATTGCTTTGAGATTATAATCAGCTCTGAAACCTTTATCAAATTGTCCGAGATGAAACCATGCATTTTGATAGATCCAAACTCCGTCATCATCAGGATTGGGAGAAAGGATCTGCTGTAATTTGTTATGACGGTCAGCAATGTTTAATGTTATCTGGTCATAACGGGGCTTAACATTCTTCCTGTTCGGGAATACCCATATTTGCAAAAATTTAACCCGTTTTTCTTTGTTCCTGTTGTATTCGCTGTGAGTAATTCCCGTGCCGGCGCTCATAACCTGAACATCACCATGCTTTATTACAGATATATTTCCCATGCTGTCTTTGTGTTCCAGATCTCCTTCAAGCGGGATTGAAATGATTTCCATGTTATCGTGAGGATGGGTGCCAAATCCCATTCCGGCTTCTACAATATCATCATTCAATACCCGGAGCATTCCGAAATGGACTCTTTCAGGATCATAGTAATCAGCAAAACTGAAGGTGTGCCTGCTATGAAGCCAGCCATGATTTGCATCACCACGCATTTCTGATTTGTGTAAGACCGAATTTGCCATAATAATTAGATATATCAAGTACAAAATTAATTAAATGTATTGGCACCAAAAATAACCCGGGTAGGTTGTGAGATAAAAAACAGATGTATTTGAGAACCTTGTCCCGATGAATATCAGGTACCAAACCGAGAACCGAGAACTACAGCATCCCCTGCTCTTCCAGCCATTTCTCGATCTCCTGGTAAGTTCTTTTATATTTTCCTTCTATTTCGAGGAAAATCTCCTGGAATTCAGGTTCATTTCTTAAACTATTGAGTAAAAGATCGTTTTTAAAATACCAAAGCCATCCATACACAATGGATTCACCAATCTTATTATTAAAAAGTTGTAGATTCTCATACGCCTTTTCTTTTTCACCTTTAACCGCATAAATACCAGCCAGGTCATAGTAAGCTCCGGCGTCACTGGCATATCCTCTGTTCAATTTAATCGATTCTTCACAATATTTTTTTTGTAAATCAAAATAGTATTCAGCCTCCTTGATAAAACCATTTTTCCAGTAACAATATCCAATCCGATGGGCATCGCGGATTGATATAGTTTTTAATGCTTCTAATCTCTCAACGTATTTTTCGACATATTTCAGTGCAGCTCTATACTTACTTTGCCTCTCATATAATTCTCCGAGTAGATAAAATAAATCAATATTATTTGTATCCATAGCATAAGCACGTTCAGCATATTCAAAGGCTTTTAAATAATTTTCCTGGAGCATTTCTACCACTAATAAATTGCCAAAGTATCCTGCTGAATCACCATTCAGTTTTAATGCTTCCTCATAATAATATTTTGCTTTATCAAAGAATCCTGAATAACAGTATTGATTTGCCAAAGATATTATTGTCACAGGCAGTTCCTGATCATGATTAAGTTTTACAGCCATATGAAGGTTTTCAAATGCTTTCAATGGTTCCTTTAAATAGTTATATAATTTCCCTTCTCCTGCATACGCCTGCCAGTAATTCGGATTTATTTTTATTGCTTTTTCATATTCTTCCAATGCCTGCTTATAATTTGTGTTTTCCTGGTAATAATCACCTTTCAGTGAATACGATTCAGCCAGTTGATCATCATATGAGAGTGCGATGTTAGAAAGGATAAGGACAGAATCCAGGAAATTCCCGGTAAAATAAGTATCCCAATAATGTTTGTCCCAATATACCATTGCTAAACCTGTAAAAGCCTGTGCGTAAGTGGGATCATATTCCAGAGCCTGATGATAAAATTTTTCGGCTCTTTCAAGTGCATCAGTATTTTTATTATCGATCCGATACATGATATGCTCTTCTCTACCTCGGAGAAAAAAATCATAGGCTGTAAGGTTGGATGTCAGATTCTTTTCAATAATATGTTTTTCCTGTGGGGTTATAATTGCTTCCAATTCTGCGGCTATTGATTCAGCGATCTGGTTTTGAATCCTGAAAATATCCTCAGTCCCTTCAATTGCCTGTTCATATGATTCTCCCCAGAGATGCCAGCCTTTTGCACTTTCCAAAAGCTGTATTCTAAGTCGAAATGT
>JBGPAO010000480.1:0-2907 GCA_041480755.1 Bacteroidia bacterium | reverse complement strand
TTATAATATACATCAAATATCTCTTTCTCTCTAATACCTGAATAAATCTTTTTCGTTTTAATACTGCTATGTTTTCTCTGATGTAACTATGCTGAAAGATCGAATCTATAAAATGTTACACAGAATTTAATCATAATGAAAAAATATTTCAATAGTATTGCATCACCGGCATGAACATTAAGTCGCCTGATTATATTCTTAGGTTTTACTTGTCCATACTTCGGGGAAGCCGGCAGCCTTTCTAAAAGAGAATTAAAAGATAAGCAGATATACAATTGTTTATTAATGTTCCGGCTAAACCCTCTCTTTTGGATTAATTTTATACTTTTATAAACTTGTGAATTCACAGAATATATCCATAGACCAAAAATTTCAGCCATGGAAAATAACAATCGCCGTCAATTTCTTAAAAAAAGCATTATTGGTTTAACAGGAGCCGCCCTAGTACCAGGTACAATGAACAGTTATGCTTCAGTCTCTCCTTTAAAAACAACTGCCGCCGACTTACCTGTACGCATTCTGGGTAAAACAGGTATCAAAACTCCGCTTATAAGTTTTGGAACTTCCGGTGCCTTAGATACTGGTTTTATCAGATCAGCTTATGATGCCGGCATTAAAATGTTTTTTTCAGCCACCTATTATGGTGAAGGGAACAATGAAAAACTTGTAGGAGAAGGGTTGAAAGGACTTCCCCGTGATTCTTTTGTAGTTGGTACGGCTGTTCCATCTGATGTTATGGATAACCGTACAGGCACTTTTACCAAAGCTTTTGACTCAGATGCTTACATAAAAAAAGCTGAAGAAAGCCTGAAACGCTTTGGCATCGATTATGTCGATTTTTTTCTTTTCCCCTTCGCAGGAAAAAAGGAAACTGTACTTAATGAAGGTGTACTGAAAGCACTGGATCAGCTTAAAAAACAGGGCAAGACACGTTTTGTCGGCATTGCATCACACAGCGATACGGAAGAGGCTTTAAAAGCAGCTTCCGATTCAGGGGTATATGATGTTGCAATGATTTCATATAATTACAAAATCAAAAATATAGATTCCTTAAATTCAGCTATTTCCAATGCTGCAAAAGCAGGTATCGGAATCGTTGCTATGAAGACAACTGCCGGCGTTTATCGTAATAAATCAGGCCCTCAGTTTAATTCTGATGCAATTTTGAAATGGGTATTACAGAATGAAAATATTTCATCAATCGTTTCAGGGATGTCTTCATTGGAACAGCTTCAGAAAAACCTTGCAATGATCAAAAACCTGAAACTTTCCGATCAGGAATTGAAAGACCTCAACCTGTCCGGACTTGAAACAGACCAAGGCCTCTACTGTCAGCAATGCAAACAATGCATCCCACAATGCCTGAATCACCTTGATATTCCTACCATAATGCGCAGTTATATGTACGCCTACGGATACAGGAATACCGAACAGGCATGGCACACACTTGAAGATGTTGATCTTTCTGGCAAACCTTGTGAGAAATGCGAAACATGCAAGGTAAATTGTCTTGCCGGGTTTGACGTTAAGAACAAAATTATGGATATTGCCCGCCTTAAAGATGTTCCAATAGATTTTGTCCAGGCCTGACAGATTAACTACTTTCGGTTACAGCTTTCGAAGGTCAGTATTCCCATAGCCTCACTGGCATTGAAGTAACTTGTATGGGAGATGTGAATGGGACTTTTAAGATGTATCGAAATTGATTTTAGCCTGATCAATCTATAATTTTAATATCATTGTCAAATAATCTTAACTTTTTTCTATGGAACCATATGTAACTACAGAAACAATTGATGCCAGATCAAAGGTCTGGCTTGAAAAACTATCAGGTTTCAATCAGCATAAAATGAAGATTAACAAAGAAAAGGCAGCTCTCCTTGTAATTGACATGCAAAAATTTTTTTTTGATCCCTCCTCACCAAGTTATACCTGTGGGGGGCCTGCAATTCTTCCCGGAATTAGACAACTGATAAATACATTCCGTGAAGCTGACCGTCCGGTAATCTACTCATGCCATGTACATCATGCAAACCATCTCGACAGTGGAATTATGTCGTGGTGGTGGGAGGGAATGTGTATTGAGGGAAGTCCGGAGAGTCATGTGCATGACAGTATTGCCCCGCTGCCCGGCGAGAAGATTATTTTTAAGCACCGGTATTCTGCATTTTATAATACAGATCTGGAGACTATTCTGAGATGTCTGAAAATAGAAGATCTTGTAATATCAGGGATTATGACAAATATGTGCTGTGAATCTACAGCACGCGATGCTTATTACCGCGATTACAGAGTTTTTTTTCTTGCCGACGGAACTGGAAGCATAAATGAAGAAATGCATCTCGCAAGTTTACTTAATCTTGGTTTTGGATTCGCTTCCATAACAACAATACAGCAAATCTCGCAGGATTTATTCAAATAGCTTATTCACTTATATCCTTAATATATAGTTGAAAGCCTCTTTACCAAATATAACTGACAAGCTGCGATCAGTTTGAAGATACTTTCCAAATGAAAATAAATTATAAAATCTGCCCTTTGATTTACGAATTCCAAAACATCGAGACCTGAATACCAGGAATATCATAAGGTTTTTTGACCCGCTGCTACTTTCAAATACAAGCGGTACAAAAACAGAGCGAGAGCGAGCACTCTCGCTTTGTTTTCTCACTCCCACACTCGCACCACACTTACTTTTCCGGGTTTGATTTGAATAAAAAATAAATTCATGCTATTTCAAAGTCTGACTTATTTTAAAAACCACTGCATATTGTGAAGGTATTGCTTTGCTTTGACTTTCACGAACCAGAATCTTAAAGGAATCTCCCCCTGATATCCATTTCAGTGAAGTTCCTTTTTGCCCGAGCATGCTGATTTTGGCTCCTTTGGCAGGGATAAAACCTTTTA
>JBGPAO010000479.1:0-2919 GCA_041480755.1 Bacteroidia bacterium | reverse complement strand
ATGATAATGGAGAAGCATAAAACCGGACAGATCTCAAGCAAAGGCATGAAAATAATGGCTGGAAAAGCAGGCCAGCAGTGTATTGATGAGATCAACAAGATTATGTCGGAGGCCCTTGTTCAGCAGGAATACTGACCTTGGATTGTAATTACCCTCCTTATTTTATTTCATAATCTGAAGGTACCTGAAACTTGCTTGCAGGTATATCAACATTTTCTTCGATTTTGATTGCTTTTTGCACTACTTCAACAGCTTGGGATGTTGTCTTCAGGTAAAGATTAATATTTTGCCATCCTGCATAAACAGCTACAGAAGAGCCCAGATCATAAGAATAAGATTCACAATCTTTCCCGGCAACAGTCATATTAGGAAGCATTTTTGCCTTTGTGTTCTGATCTTCTTTTGAGATTTCGTCCCATGCAAACCGATATGCAACACCACGGCTGCAACTTCCGCTTGAATTAGCAATTTTTTGTGATGGATGTAAACTATACATTTCTTTCCCGTCACAGAGGTTTATTACTTTTAATTCTTCACCTTGGTAGGTTTCTTCGGCTTCTTTATTCCCATAATCATCAAAGTACAGAACTTGTTTCATTTTCATCCCCACCATGTCGATTTCGTAAGTCACAACGCCAGATTTTATACCATATTTATGAAAAGAATATGTCTCGGCCACTTGATTTTCATTACCTTGAACGGCAGGAGTTGATTCAGCACCGGTATTTGTACCAGGTTTGCTTTTACAGGAAAAAATAACCAATACTATGGTTATCGCTATTAAAAACAGTTTTGTTTTCATAATATCATATGTAATTAAAATCAATCAGATATAAATTTAATAAAATTATTTTTTAATATTATAAACAATCAGTGCATTGCCATGCCGGATATATAAATTGCCATTGTTGATAACCGGATGCGCCCAGTGAGGACCGGATCCCTGCGACACTTTAAAACTGCTTATCAGATCAAATTTTTCAGGACCAGGTCTGACTAACCCGACATAACCGCTTTTTTCATCATAAACATAAAGCAATCCTTCAGCAGAAATAATAGAACCTTTGCATTTCCAATGTTCCTCCCACATTTTCCTGCCCGTATTCCAGTCAATGCAGCACCAGTTCCCATTACTGTTATTTAACCAGTTGGCACCATATATGTATCCATCCAACAGGACAACACCTCCATGATGAACATCCAGAACAGTATCAGTCCATGCAACAGTCACATTATTCCCGCTTTCATTTAATTTCAGCATTAATCCCCCATGATCATACCCCCCTGTCACATATATACTGCCATCATGATACAGTGGAGTGACACATTTAATCAGGGGAGCATCCGGCCATATAACCGTTGATTTTTTAGTATCAAGAGAATCCAGATGCTTAATTTTCCACATAATAACTCCATTGGACGCATCTACCACAAATACATGCCTGAGTGAAACATTAACTATTAGTTTTTTACCGGCATAATCTATTAGAATAGGCGATACGTATGCGGGACTGTCATTGATAGACTCTGATTTCCAGATTAGTTCACCATTGTTTTTATTAAGTGCAATAGTTGTAGTTTCAGGTCCTCCGGGTGTAAAATAAAGCTTATCCCCGTCAATAATTAATGATTCAGCGATGCCCCACTCGCCATATGTGCCTTTGAATGTTTCACTGGCTTTCAGAGACCAGATGATTGAACCGGAATTTCCATCAATACAGGCAATATCACCAAGTCCGCTGGTGACATAAACCTTGTCTCCTTCAACAGTCGGAGTACAACGACTTTCAGGAGATGCTCCGTTCCATTGGCGTCCGTATATTGTCTGCCATTTTATTTTTCCTTCCGGATCCAAGGCAAAAAGTATTTCATTTGCTGTATCGTTACCGGTTACATAAATAGTGTTATTGCCAAATGATACTGATGAATATCCTTTTGAAAGCTTAAGATTAGTCCAGATCAACTCTGGTCCTCCTGCAGGCCAGGATGTAAGTAATCCGGATTCTGAAGATACTCCGGTTCTGTTATCCTCTCTCCATTCACTGATTTGATCATCATTGAGCAATTGCACCGATTTGGACCCGGTATCAGGCGAATTACAACGATATAAGGCATTACCTATTATTAAACAAAATAAAATAGGTAGTAAAATTAAATTCAGCTTTTTCATTGCATTACTTTTTTTGACTGCGCAAAATAATATAAAAATTGAAATCTCACTTTACCCGGGCACTAAATTTTATCAAACTCATCCGGTTAGGTCAACCGAGTTAGTTTGTTTTTAGCCCAATTCTGTTAAGGCAGGGATCATTTATCAAAATCTTCTAATCCGATGATCATTGACAAATTCCGGCAAAGAAGCTGATAATCCTCGTTGATTTCCAGACTCTTAATCCTGGAAATTGCCTCCGCAGGGAGTTGCTCAAGGGGTACACGTTTGAGGAAGAGATCTGTCTCTTGCTCGGAAAACTCTGCCCGATCTTCGAACCAATTAAGAACTGCTTTGTTTTCGGGGCAGGCAGTCTGGCATCGAAGGCAACCGATCAGGCAGTGGTGCCAGGTCGGATTAATCCAGCCTGGGAAATCACTCGCTGCCTCGTTGTGGTATGTGAGGCAATGCTCAGCGTGGAGCAAGAAACGGTCACTGGTGATAGCCTTTGTAGGACAATGTCGTATGCATGCAACACATGATTCGCATCGATCAAGCATTTTTGGTTCCCGCCAGGGATCGCTCTCGCAGGGCAGGTCAGAAAAGGCGCCTACGAGCTGCAGGAAGCTTCCCATGCTATCAACATAGCATATGTTATTTCGGCCATAGTCCGCCAATCCACTGCGAACGGCAAGTGTTTTGAGCGGTAGTTGTGGTTTCGCCAGATGGTATCCTTCGGACCGGAGCAAGTCTGCTAAAGCCGACTGGAT
>JBGPAO010000478.1:0-2922 GCA_041480755.1 Bacteroidia bacterium | reverse complement strand
CCAGGTCTCTGCTTTTCATGGCATTGTCAGAAAGTTAGACGATTTTGTTATAATCCACTTTGCCTTCAATTGTTTGCACTCATGAGTCGGCGAGTTCGCTTGCGATACCAGCGTGTGAGAAAGCTGCTGTCAGCAATAAAAAATAAGTTAATATTAAATTGTAAATGTGCTTTTACTGAAATTTTAATCTGTGATAAAGGTAATGGAGGAGAGGGGCTGTTTTCAAGCACGTGGGAGCCAATTGTTTTTCATTATAGCCCATTTGTATGGTAAAGTGAAAGGTATGGTTGCAGTAACTAAAATATATAAATAAGTTTTTGTTTTAATTGGTTTTAATTACTATATTTCTATATATATCAATCAAACTGGATACTCCTTAGTTATTCAGCTTGCATTAAAAACAATAATATGAAAATAGTCAGATTTATATTTTTATTACTGTGTTCATTTACAGTTCATGCACAGGTTACCCAACAGTGGGTTACCATTTACAATGGACCTGACAATTTGGAAGATGAACCTAAATCCATTGCAGTTGACAAACAGGGAAATGTGTATGTTACAGGTTATAGTGATGGAACTGAAGCAGAATATGATTACCTGACTATTAAATACAACTCTGAGGGTGTTAAACAATGGGATGCTAGGTATAATGGACCGGGAAACTATACGGATCAAGCGCAGTCATTGGCAATTGATAATCAGGGGAATGTTTATGTTACAGGCTGGAGTTGTGGAATAGGCACAAGCCTGGATTATGCAACCGTTAAATACAATCCGGAGGGTGTTGAACAATGGGTTGCCAGGTATAGTTTTACAGGAGAGAATAGAATGGATTGCGCGCAATCAATAGCCATTGATAAAGGAGGGAATATCTATGTTACGGGTATGGGTCGAAATAGCTCAGGTAATTATTACGTAACCATTAAATATAATCCTGAAGGAGATGAAATGTGGGTCCGGATGCATGATGAACCTTTGTGGTCCTATCCATATTCAATCAAAACAGATAACTCAGGGAATGTGTATGTTACAGGCGGAAATACAACCGCAGCTTACAACCAGGACATCCTGACTCTTAAGTACAACTCTGAGGGTGCTGAACAATGGGCCAGCAGATTTGACGGACCGGCAAACTCCTCTGATGGTGCTACTAGTCCAAGTTCACTTGCAGTTGATAATGAAGGAAATGTTTATGTGGCTGGAGTGACTAATACTTCTGCTACAGGGTCAGCTTTTGACTTTGCAACAATTAAATACAATTCTGGTGGAGGCCAGGAATGGGTTCGATATTATAATGGGCCGGCAAATGGAAGTGAAGGGGCACCTTCCGTGGCAGTTGATAGTTCAGGTAATATTTTTGTTGCAGGTTATAGTCCTGGAATAGGAAAAAATTATGCAACCATTAAATATAATTCGGCGGGTGTTCAGCAATGGGTATCCAGTTATAATGGAACTGGAAGCGATACATACGGTGGAATTTTTATATTAACTGATAGTGCCGGAAATGCATATGTAACCGGGTCTTCAAACAATGGGAATAATTATGACTTTGTAACCGTTAAGTATAACGCGGAGGGCCATGAAATGTGGGCTATAAAATATAATGGACTGGCAGACGTAAAGGATTACCCAAATGCATCAACCATCGATGATCATGGCAATATCTATGTTACAGGTTACAGTACTGATGGATGCGATTATGTAACAATTAAATATGCTCAGAATCTGAAACTAAGTATCACAAAACCAGCTACCGACAGTAAATTAATAGCAGGTCAAATAGATACGATCAGATGGAACGGAGGGCAGACAGGGCAGATCATAAAAACTGAATATAGCGTAGATAATGGAAATACATATAATACAATTGATACCGGAGTTTCAGCAAACTCCGGTTATTATCTTTGGGACGTACCTGATAGTCTTCTGACAACAAAAGCAAAAACCCGGGTAACTGATATGGACAATGCAACAATCTCGGATGAAAGCGATGCATTCAGGATTAAACCCTACGTGCTCACAAGATTAAATGAAGACTCAACTTATTATGCTTACAGGAAAGACAGGGACCAATTTGGATTCAGAAATTCCAGAGCTGATATGTGGCCTCAAAACTGGTCTGATCAGTTTAACTACCAGGGAACAGATCCTTTTACAGGGGAACAATATAAGCAAGACGATACTGCTGGAATATTTGCAGTTGTTGATCCAGTTGAAAACTTCCCTGATTGGGTATCATGGGTAAATGCTTTCTCAGTCAAAGCCTGTTACAAAAACACAAATCCTGTAGTTTATATTCAGAAAGCATTGTGGTACTGGTGGTCCACACTTCATAATTGGGAAGGATCCTGTTATGGAATCGCTGTAGCTAATGCTCTTGTTTTTAGTCATAAAGAGCAATTTCAAACTGAATTTCCAAATTTCATAATTAATTGGGATCCAATAAATGTGATATCTGGCGATGGGGTGAAAAGTGCTGTCAATGAGCTTTTTACGTATAATTTTGGACAGCTAGCAATAGCAAATCAAATTGAAGGTCCAAAGAAAACACCTTATCAGACGTTACAGGAAATAAAACAAATGCTTACTGAAGATAATGTAAAAATAAAAACCCTATATATTGGTAAAAACAGTAAAGGTAAACCCGCTTCGCATGAAATATTAGCATATGGATTGGAACAAGATCAGTTTCAAGATAATCTCTATTATGTGAAGGTGTACGACAATGCATACCCTAATTCACATAATCCTATTACTATTGATTTATCTGCTAATGGTGGAAGTGGAAGCTGGAGTACACCGGATTATCCAAGCTGGGGAGGGGGTGGTTTGCTTTTCCTGAATGCGGTGGTTGATAGCTTTTTTAATAATGCAATCATGCCGACGAAAGCTTCAAATGATTATAAATCACCCTTCATT
>JBGPAO010000477.1:0-2929 GCA_041480755.1 Bacteroidia bacterium | reverse complement strand
GATATGGGGTTATACTACTGATTTTGGAATTTTTGAAGAGGGATCGGGAGAGATGTTTGAGTATGATCTTAATATTCCTCTTCTGGAAGCATTGGGATTAAATGTGCCCGAACAGAAAGTTTTTATAATCAGACCTGATTCCGTTGGCTTTAAAATATATTCCGAATATATAGAGGAAAAAATAGTTGGATCCAGCTGGGCCGGAAATGGTATTATCAGCTTTTATAATACTGAAAATCCGTTTGCCGGGAATTATTGCATCAGATGGTTTGATGGAAGTCAGTATAATATGATCGGTTTTGATTTTAAACCTGAGAAGGACATAAGTTATCTGGTCAAGAACGGTTACGCTATTGATTTCAGGGTCAGGGGAAATACACCAGGTGCCAGATTTGATATCCGTTTCCTGGACACCAAAACGGATGAACCGGGTGATCATCCATGGCGGATGAGATATACTATTGATAATCAGATTGCCACCTGGGATGATGACTGGCATCATGTGAATATCCTGTTGCAAGATTTTTCCGAAGGCGGTTCATGGGACAATAATACCTGGTATAATCCTGTTGGTGATTTCGACTGGAAAGCAGTGGACCGGTTTGAAATTGTAGCTGAATATATGGATATGAGCGGTATTGAATTCAGTTTTGATAATATCCTGGTTACTGACATACCAGTGTCCGTTAATGATAGGCTGCCAACTGAAATGGATGAAACTTTGATAAATATATTTCCAAATCCCGTATATCAGAATATGACCGTTATCTTTAGTGTTGAAGAAAATGGACTTGTTGAAGTCAGTATATTTAACCTCATCGGACAAAAAATAACCACTCTGGTTGACGAAGAAAAAACAGCCGGGAGTTATAATTTAACCTGTAACGTCAGAAGTGTTAATGACAAATCCTTATCGGGTGGCATCTATTTTTGCCGAATAACGGAATCCGGTAAGGTCATGACAAGAAAAATCATAATTGCAGGTAATTGAGACGCAGATTAAAAGGATTATTCAGGATCCCACACATTTAATAAATAATCAATCATACCTATATCCAACAATACTTAAATCAAACAGGCCAGCCCACAAGAATAATATTCAAAACATAGCTGCTGTAAAGGGGAAATTCCATTATCAAATAAAACTGGTCCAGAAATAAAACTGATCAACAAATCTTTTTGTCAATAAAGAAACCATTTCTTAAATTTACTTAAATCATTTTTTAAATTACAGAACAGTGGCGAACAGGCCCAATATAAGGATTGAACCGCATCGTTACAAGGACAGAGATATAGTAGCGATCGTTTTTAAATATAATCTTTCTATTATTAAGATCGTCAGGGAGTTTGAAGGTGCAATCTGGAGTGAAAAAATGAAATTCTGGTATATTCCTGCAGAGAAATTTGACCTCTCTTTAGTTTTCGAGAAACTTCGTCCTGTTGCATATATTGATTATTCGGCTTTGCAGGCACAAAAAAATGAAAATAAATCATCTGCACCCGCAAATGAGCAAAAAGGAAATAAAAGGGCGAAAGCTGATTTGCCGGATGGTTATCTTGAGAAGCTTGAAAGGAAGCGATACAGTGAGCAGACAATCAGGACATACACCGGTTATTTTAGTGATTTCGCGACACATTTCTCAGGCAGGAACCTGGAAGATATAACAATTGAGGAGATCAATCGATATATTCTGGGATTAATAAGGGATAGGGAAATATCTCACAGTCAGCAGAACCAGAGGATCAATGCCATCAAGTTTTATTATGAAAAAGTGCTTGGGCGGGAAAAATTATATTTTGAGGTTGAAAGGCCAAGGAAGGAGTTAAAGTTACCTGATATATTAAGTAAGGAAGAGATTGCCTCGATGATAGATAAAACGGATAATCTAAAGCATAAATGTCTGATTGTAATGATTTATTCCTGCGGGTTGAGGAGGAGTGAAATAATAGAGATGAAGATCAGTGATATTGATCCCGGGAGGATGCTTATCAAGATCAGGGGTGCGAAGGGGAAGAAGGATCGGTATGTTCAGCTGGCAAAAGGTGCATTAAGTATGTTAGAGCAATATTACAAAGAATATAAACCAAAAGTCTGGTTATTTGAGGGACAGAAGGGAGGACAGTACAGTGCTGAAAGTATAATAAGTATAGTTAAGCAGGCAGGACGGAGAGCGGGTATAAGGAAGAATATATATCCGCATATACTTCGTCACAGTTTTGCCACGCATCATTTGGAGCAGGGAACAGATTTAAGATACATACAAGAGTGGTTAGGGCACAGCAGTTCAAAGACTACGGAGAGGTACACTCATGTATCGCAAGCGGATTTCAGCCGGTTTCGCAATCCATTTGACGACATTTTCAAAGATTCCGGCTGAACCTACACAAACACCCTAAATTTTAAGGTGTATATGTAGTTTAAATATGTCGACATAGAAATTATAACAGTAATCATACGCATGTACATTCGTTAGCTGCAAGCGCAAAAAAAATATTAATAAATGGAACAAAATATTAAAAAATTGAAAGTATTAGTACCCAGGAAGAAAGGATAAAACTAAGATTATTGAATTTTATGAAGGGACCTGGTCCTAAAAGGTATTTGTTTAATTCAACATCGATTCGGGTAGGAAATAATAAAGTTTATTGTGCGCTGAAATTGTTGTAACTTACAAATGTTAAATGAATAATTAAAGCGCCAGCAGCCAACATGCTGCATAAATAATTGCCCCAAAACAAAGGTAATTTAAGGCCTAAAGAAAAATTTAAAACCGATATAGCTTGCAGAATAGTAGCCTGTTCGGCAACTATTCATGCAGCTAACCGTTGGCGGTAATGCAAAAAAAAATCTCTTACAAAGCAACCAAACTATACTAATCTCTATCTAGTAAAAAAAGATTAGTTATGAAGACAAAATTGATTTTAATCG